>NZ_AKJR01000364.1:0-3127 GCF_000282235.1 Pseudomonas sp. GM24
CCGAGTCGAACTCAAGTCTTGAAAAGCTCAACGATCAGCTCCCTCTCCTTGGGGAGAGGGCTGGGGTGAGGGGTGGGCTCACCGCGGTGATTGGTCGGATTACTTCTTCGCGACAATCACCGCGCGCATCGGCGCCGGCAATCCTTCGATGGTTTTGCTGTGGTCCTCGGGATCAAGGAAATCACTCAGCGACTGATACTTCATCCACTCAGTCCCGCGCTGTTCTTCCACCGTTGTCGTGCTCACATCCACGCAGCGAATATCGCTGAACCCGGCACGACGCAACCACAACTCCAGCGCCGGCACCGACGGCAGGAACCACACGTTACGCATCTGCGCGTAACGGTCTTCCGGCACCAGCACTTGATGCTTGTCGCCTTCCACCACCAACGTTTCCAGCACCAGTTCACCGCCCTTGACCAGGCAATCCTTCAGCGCCAGCAAGTGCTCGATCGGCGAGCGACGGTGATAGAACACGCCCATCGAAAACACGGTGTCGAAGCCTTCCAGGTTCGGCGGCAGGTCTTCGAACGGGAACGGCAGGTGCCAGGCATTCGGCTCGGACAGGTAACGCTGCACCGCCTGGAACTGGCAGAAGAACAGCCAGTTCGGGTCGACACCGATCACGCTGTTCGCGCCGGCGCCGAGCATGCGCCACATGTAGTAGCCGTTGCCGCAGCCGACATCGAGGATGCGTTTGCCTTTCAAATCCAGATGCGGGGCGACGCGCGACCATTTCCAGTCCGAGCGCCATTCAGTGTCGACGTGCACGCCGAACAGATCGAACGGCCCTTTGCGCCACGGCGACAAACCCATCAATGCAGTACGCATCTGCGCACGGGTTTCGTCGTCGCAATCGGTGTCGAGTTTCAGGCCATTGAGCAGATCGATTTCGCTCGGCTGAATTTTCGGCAAGGCATCCAGCGCACTTTGCCAGCGCTCCAGGTCGCCGTGACCTTTCTCCATTTTCTTGTCGAGTTGCGCCTGCAGGGTGTTGGCCCATTCGGCCAGCGGCGTGCCGGCCAGACGACGGGCGAGGGTGGACAGATCAATCATGGCAAGGCAATCAACGAGGCAAAGTTAAGACACTGGAACCACGGCACGACTTTCGAGAACCCGGCGGCCAACAGGCGTTCGCGGTGTTCTTCGAGGCTGTCGGGCTTCATGACGTTTTCGATGGCGCTGCGTTTCTGGGCAATCTCCAGTTCGCTGTAGCCGTTGGCGCGTTTGAAGGCGACGTGCAGATCGGTGAGCAGCGCGTGTTCTTCGGCATCGTTGAAGCGCAGCTTCTCCGAGAGGATCAGCGCGCCGCCCGGCAGCAGCGATTGGCGAATGCGCGAGAGCAACGCGGTACGCTGATCCGGGGCGATAAATTGCAGGGTGAAGTTCAGCGCCACCACCGAAGCAGGCTGAAAGTCGAGGGCGAGGATGTCGCCTTCGATCACTTCAACCGGCAGCAACTCCTGGAACATCGAATCCTGACCGTTGAGGTATTCGCGGCAGCGTTCGACCATCGCGGCAGAGTTATCCACAGCGATCACCCGGCAGCCGTCGGTGCGCACGTGACGGCGCAAGGCCTGAGTCACTGCACCCAGCGATGAACCGAGGTCGTAGAGCACGCTGTTCGGCTGGGCGAACTGTGCGGCGAGCACACCGAGGTTTTCGACGATGGTCGGGTAACCCGGCACCGAGCGCTTGATCATGTCCGGGAACACCCGCACCACGTCTTCATTGAAGGCGAAGTCAGGCACCTGGGCCAAAGGCTTGGCGAAAATACGATCGGGTTCTTTGCTCACGGCGGTTCCGGCGGTGTAAATGGAAAGGCCGGCATTTTAGCCAAAAGGGCGCGGGGATGCTTGGGTTGTCTGATAAAACGCGGGGATATTGCTCTGGTTGATCGTTCCCACGCTCTGCGTGGGAATGCCGCCCCGGACGCTCCGCGTCCCTGCGCAAATGACGCAGAGCGTCACAGGATGCATTCCCACGCGGAGCGTGGGAACGATCAGATCCGTTTGGTCTGGGAGAAAGCGGAGGCGGCGATGCCCCACTGGCCCAGCCAGTAGCTGAGGATGATGACGTATGGCGCGGCGTGGAATGGCGATACGAAGCGATCAATACCGATCACGCTGTCCGAGAACACAAACGCCAGCGCACCGCCCGCCGCTAGCAACGCCGAGCGTTTCGGCACATCGGTGCCCAAACGGGCCAGTGCGCGCCAGAGCATCGCGCTGATCGCCGTGCCATAAACAATCACCGGCACCAGCAATGGCCCAAGACCGCTGGAAATCAGAAGACCTAGCAGCATCGCGCCAACACCGAGGGCGAGCACCAGCGGCAACACCGCCAGACGCTTGCAGTCACTCAGATAAGCCTTCAGATAAGCCAGATGCGCAACCAGAAACGCGCCGAGGCCAAACACGAACAGATCGCCCGGCCACGCCAGCAACACATCACCCAGTAACGAGAAAATCAGACCGAGACTGATCCAGCGCCGATAGTCACTGGGTGGCGCGTCGTGCAGCCAGCCGAGCAATGCCAGCACCGGCAACGGTTTGACCAACAGGCACAGCAACGCCGCATGGGTGCTGACACCGTAGAGAAACGTCACCGCGCCCATCAGCGCCAGAATCAGCCAGCCCACGATCAATTTACCGAAATGGCGCAGTCAAAGGTTTCCACCGGCAGCACTTCCGGTGCCCACGGTTGTTGTGAAGTCAGGCGCAGGCGCCCGGTGCCGGGGGCGAAGGCCTGGAAGCGCCAGGTCGACAGACCTGCTGCGCCGACCACGCCAGCGTCTTCCGGATTGCTGTAGACCTCGGGGCTGAGTGCGCGCAATACACCGCCAGCCGAGTCCTGAATGGCCCAGCGATAACCCGTGGTCGGGTTGCTTGGCAGCATGATGATGAGGTTTTGCCCGTTAGTGAGCCGCACCGGGCATTCGCTTTGTTTTTCCACGGTCACGTTGTGTTTCGGTTGCGTGGCGCACGCGGCCAGCAATGAAAGGGCGAGGGGGAGAAACAGGCGAGTGGGGGACATAAGGTCAGTGGCTCCGGGTGTTCACGACGAACGGCGAGCATAACTGAAGATGAGACAAAGTGTGACAGTGCCAAGCCCTCACCCTAGCCCT
>NZ_AKJR01000365.1:0-842 GCF_000282235.1 Pseudomonas sp. GM24
GCAGCCTTCGGCAGCTCCTGCATTGGAATGCGTTCGAAGGTAGGAGCTGCCGAAGGCTGCGATCTTTTGATTGCGCTTTTACGCTCAAGGCCCGAGCCTTGCGCGCTGCGGTAACGAATGTGAGGTGAGCAATACATGTATCACGGAGAACGATTGAACGCCTGGACCCATCTGGTCGGGGCGGTGGCGGCATTTGTGGGTGGCGTGTGGATGTTGGTGATCGCCTGCCTGGATGGCAGCCCGTGGAAGATTGTCAGTGTGGCGATTTACGCGTTTACCTTGCTGGTGCTTTACAGCGCCTCGACCGTGTACCACAGCGTGCGCGGGCGCAAGAAAGCGATCATGAAGAAGGTCGATCACTTTTCGATCTATCTGTTGATTGCCGGTAGCTACACGCCTTTCTGCCTGGTGACCCTGCGCGGGCCGTGGGGCTGGACGCTGTTCGGGATTGTCTGGGGGCTGGCGCTGATCGGCATTCTGCAAGAGATCAAACCGCGTTCGGAGGCGCGGATTCTATCGATCGTGATTTACGCGGTGATGGGCTGGATTGTGTTGGTGGCGGTCAAGCCGTTGATTGCGGCGCTGGGTACGACAGGTTTTGCCTGGCTGGCGTCGGGCGGGGTTTTGTACACAGTGGGGATTATCTTTTTTGCCCTCGATCACCGGTTGCGGCATGCGCATGGGATCTGGCATCTGTTCGTGATTGCCGGGAGCTTGCTGCACTTTGTGGCGATTCTGTTTTACGTGCTGTAGACCGGCTGACTGATCGTTCCCACGCTCTGCGTGGTAACGCCTCCTGTGACGCTCTGCGTCACGCCGTTTGGGACGCGGAGCGTCCCGGG
>NZ_AKJR01000366.1:0-672 GCF_000282235.1 Pseudomonas sp. GM24
CGCAGCCTTCGGCAGCTCCTACATTGGAATACGTTCCCTGTAGGAGCTGCCGAAGGCTGCGATCTTTCGCTTTGCAGCAGGCAAAAAAAAGCCCCGATACCAGCCGTGACTGGATCGGGGCTCAAGCTACTGTTGAGGAGCTGCCGTGCGAGGGTGACCAAACCTTCGTGTTGCAAGCTGAGTTCAGTGTGCCCACTCCCTTGAGCGGCAAGTTAGCCGAAAACGACCTGTTCATAGCCGTCGCAGCCACTGCGACAAAACGCCCTTGCCGTGCCCCGGCGTGGCTACCAGAATCGAGCCACGACCTCCGTTATTGAAGAAGGATGCGCGTCATGATGTATGCCGATTTGATCGATCAGGAAGATTTGTTGGGCCAGCTCAAGGCGTTGGGTGTTCAAGTACCCAGTGGCACGACCGCCGATCAGGCCTGCGAGTGCGCGGTGCGCGGTCTGGATAATGTGCGCGCGTTTGAACTGCGCAAGATGGTCAAGGACATGTACACCAGCGGCGCCAGCATCCAGCCGGCGGTGCGGCAGGCGATCGACAAGCAGTTGTTGCCGGCATTGGCGGACTACCAGCAAAGCCATAGCGCCTGACAGCAGATCAAAAGATCGCAGCCTTCGGCAGCTCCTACATTGGAACGCATATCCCTGTAGGAGCTGCCGCAGGCTG
>NZ_AKJR01000367.1:0-1868 GCF_000282235.1 Pseudomonas sp. GM24
GATGGCGTCGGCACATTCAATATTTATGTGTCAGACACACCGCCATCGCGGGCAAGCCCGCTCCCACAGGTAGATGCAATGTCTGCAGACTCAACTTTTGTGATGGCGTGCCGTTAAAGCCTTTAACCACGCCAATAAAACCAAAAGAGTGAGCTCCCACAATGCGCCTGAGCCTCAAGGCTAAAGTCCTGTCCCTCGCCGTTCTCCCGGTGTTGCTCTTTGCCCTGGTCATCAGCCTGACCACGCTGTTCATCCTCCAGGAACAGGCGCACAAAGAGGTCGAACAGACCCGCGAACGCCTGCTCGGCGATGCCAAAGCCACCCTGCAAAGTTACGTCGCCGTGGCCATGACCACGATCAAGCCGCTGTACGACGCGGCCGCGCCGGGTGATAACGAGGCACGCGCCCAGGCGATCAAACTGCTCTCCGGCATTCGCTACGGCAAGGACGGCTACTTCTTCGGCTACGACTCCGAGACCGTGCGCCTGTTCAAGGCCAACGACCCCGAAGGCGTGGGCAAAAGCTTTAAAGACAACCGCGACCCGAACGGCGTTTACGTCAACCTCGGCCTGGTGAAAGTGGCGAAGGACGGTACGCACTATCTGCAATACAGCTCGCCGTTGCCGGGTAATGCCAAGGTGTTGGTACCGAAACTCGGTTACACCGAATACCTGGCCAAGTGGGACATGGCGGTCGGTACCTCGGTCAACCTCGACGGCATCGAAGCGCAAGTCGCACAGGTCGAAGCGCAAGTGCAGGAGCGTATGCAAGGCGTGGTGCTGAGCATCGTCGGCGTGGCGGTGGTGGTGCTGCTGGTGATCGCGGCGGCGGGGATGTTGCTGGCCAATACCATTTTGCGTCCGTTGACCCTGATGAAAGCCAACCTCGATGACATTGCAGCGGGCGAGGGCGATCTGACCCGTCGCCTGAACATCACCAGCCAGGATGAACTCGGCGAACTGGCCGGCTCGTTCAACCGCTTCGTCGACAAGATCCATGGTCTGGTGCGGCAGATCACCGAGATGACCACGCAACTGACCGGGCTGGTGACGCAGGTGTCCGATCAGGCCCAGCGTTCGGATCAGGCGATGGAGCGTCAGCGTCACGAAACCGATCAGGTCGCCACGGCGATCAATGAAATGTCCGCCGCCGCGCAGGAAGTAGCGAAGAGCGCGCAGAACGCTGCCGTCGCCGCCCAGCAGACCGACGAAGAAGGCCAGAGCGCCAAGCGTGTGGTGGCCGGCAGCATCAAGCAGATTCATGCGTTGGTCGATGACATTCGCAGCAGCGGCGTGTCGCTCGACAGCCTGCAGCAGGACGTGACGTCGATTGTTGGTGTGCTCGGAGTGATTCGTTCGATTGCCGAACAGACCAACCTGCTGGCACTCAACGCGGCGATTGAAGCGGCGCGGGCCGGTGAGGCCGGGCGCGGCTTTGCTGTGGTGGCGGATGAGGTGCGGGCATTGGCCAGTCGCACGCAGATCAGCACCCAGGAAATTCAGGGCATGATCGATCGCTTGCAGGCGGGTACGCAGTCGGCGGTCGAGGCGATGCGCCGTTCCAGCGAGGCGGGTGACGGCACTTCACAGCAGGCTAATCAGGCCGGGGCGTCGCTGGATGCCATGGCCGAGCTGATCGCGACGATCAACTCGATGAACGCGCAGATTGCCAGTGCGGCGGAAGAGCAGACGGCGGTGGCCGAAGAGATCAACCGCAGCGTGCATCAGATTGCGGTGGCGGTGGACAGCGTGGCCGATGAAACGCAGTTGGGTGCACAGACGTCGCGCAGTCTGGCGGAGCTGGGGCAGCGCCTTGGCAAACTCGTGGGTCAGTTCCGTATTTGACCGCTTGAAAAGCCCCTCACCCTA
>NZ_AKJR01000368.1:0-2288 GCF_000282235.1 Pseudomonas sp. GM24
GCAGCCTTCGGCAGCTCCTACAGTGGAAATGCATTCCAAATGTAGGAGCTGCCGAAGGCTGCGATCTTTTGATCTAAAAGTTTTAAGCAGCCGCCTCGACCAAATGATGGCGTGTGGCCATTGTGCGCAAGAAGTTGCGCACTTGTTTTGCAAAATCGACCGAAAAAACCTCTGAAAGCACCGTCGTACAAGGCCTGCAGCCAAGTGCGCAAGAAGTTGCGCAGCACTGCGCAACTTCTTGCGCACTTTTGCCTTGAGCGAGCGCTTTATTTCGCACAAGCAGCTGAAGAATCAGACAAACACCCCGGCCCGTATGGCTGCCACAATTGTTGGCACGCTCCTTGATAACAGTCAGGCACCCACCGGGCGATTTCGCCTCCCGGGCACCTTAAATTATTCCGCAAGGAGAGCACCCCATGGCAACACCAGCGTACATGTCGGTTACCGGCGAAAAACAAGGCCTGATCACTGCAGGCGCTTTCACCGCTGACTCCGTAGGCAACACCTACCAAGAAGGCCACGAAGACCAGGTTATGGTTCAGGCTTTCAGCCACGACGTGATCATCCCGCGTGACCCACAATCCGGTCAGCCAACCGGTCAGCGCGTTCACAAGCCAGTTGTGATCACCAAGGTCTACGACAAAGCTTCGCCTCTGCTGCAAGCCGCTCTGACCTCCGGCGAGCGCATGAGCGAAATCGTTATCCAGTGGTTCCGTACTTCTGCTCAAGGCACCCAAGAGCACTACTACACCACCAAACTGGAAGACGCGATCATCGTCGCCATCAACAACAAAATGCACAACTGCCAGGATCCAGGCAACTCGCACTTCACCCACCTGGAAGAAGTGCAGTTCACCTACCGTAAAATCACCTGGACCCACGAAGTATCCGGTACTTCGGGTTCCGATGACTGGCGTGCTCCAGTCGTTTAATTACGGCTGATCGTTACAAGCATCGGCCAGCTCTGCTGGTCGATGTTGTTTACGCCCCTCCAGAATTTCGCGTACGTTGAGCCGCTTTGCGGTCGTCGACGAACGCCGCTGTACAGCACGAGGAACAAGGGATGTTCGCGCCGGCCAATGAAACCCACTTTGCCCTGACCATCGAAGGTCTTTCCGCCGATTTCCAAGTGTTTACCCTCACCGGTCGGGAAGCCATCAGCCAGCCTTTTGTCTTCGAGGTGGAGCTGGTCAGTGAGCAGCCGTCGCTGGACCTCGAAACCCTGCTGCACAAACCGGCCTTCCTGCAACTGTCGCCCGACGGCAGCGGCATCCACGGCCAGATCTATCGCGCCGCGCAAGGTGACTCGGGCAAACGCCTGACCCGTTATTCAGTGACCCTGCGCCCGCAACTGGCGTACCTGGCGCATCGCGTCAATCAACGCATCTTCCAGAACCTCACGGTGCCGAAAATCATCGGCATGGTTCTCGAAGAGCACGGTATCCAAAGCAACGCCTACGAATTCAAGACTGGTTCGATCTATCCCGAGCGCATCTACTGCGTGCAGTACGATGAATCGGACCTGCATTTCATCCAGCGCCTGTGCGAGGAAGAGGGTATTCACTACCACTTCCAGCACACGGCGACGGCGCACAAACTGGTGTTCGGCGATGACCAGACGGTATTCCCGAAACTCAAGCCTGTGGCCTACCAGCAAGACTCCGGCATGGCCGCCGACAAACCGGTGATCAAGCGTTTCAACCTGCGTCTGGAAACCCGCACCACCCGCGCCACCCGCCGCGATTACGACTTCGAAAAACCGCGCATTACCCTCGAAAGCGAAAACCGTGGCGACGCCCTGCCCGACCTTGAAGACTACGATTACCCAGGTCGTTTCATCGACCGCGAGCGCGGCAAACACCTGGCCAAACGCGCCCTCGAACGTCATCGCAGCGACTTCCAGTTGGCTGAAGGCAAGAGTGATCAACCGTTGCTGGTCAGCGGCCACTTCCTCGCGCTGACCGCGCACCCGAAAGCCAAATGGAATGACCTCTGGTTGCTGACCGAAGTCCTCCACGAAGGCAAGCAGCCGCAAGTGCTCGAAGAGTCGGTGACCAGCGACACCACCGCGCTGAAAGACGATTTTCACCAGGGCTACCGCAACCGCTTCCAGGCCACGCCGTGGGACGTGCCAAACCGCCCGCCCCTGCGCCACCCGAAACCGCGCATCCTCGGCAGCCAGAGCGCCGTGGTCACCGGCCCGAAAGGCGAAGAGATCCACTGCGACGAATACGGCCGCGTCAAAGTGCAATTCCACTGGGACCGCGAAGGCCAGGCCGACGACAAGA
>NZ_AKJR01000369.1:0-1141 GCF_000282235.1 Pseudomonas sp. GM24
CCTGCGGCAGCTCCTACAGGGATCGCATTCCCATGCAGGAGCTGCCGCAGGCTGCGATCTTTTGCTTTTAGAGGCTTACTGCTTACCCAACGCAAAGTTGGGCAACGCCCCCAGCGGTTGGTTGAACTGATACGGAATCGACACCAGCCCCTCGCCGGTATTGCGCTGTACGACAAAGTGCAAATGCGGGCCGCTGCTGTTGCCGGTATTGCCTGACAGCGCCAACGGACTGCCCACCGTCACCCGCTGCCCTTCGCGCACGCTCACCGAACCTTGCTTGAGGTGCAGGTACACGCCCATGGTGCCGTCGTCGTGCAGCACCCGCACGAAATTGCCCGACGCATCATTGCCGCGCCCACTCTGCGAGTTTTCAGTCTTCACCACCACCCCGGCCCGCGCGGCAATGATCGGCGTACCCACCGGCATGGCGATGTCCATCGCATAGCGATTCTTCGGCCCATAGTGGCTGTACTGACCGTTGGCGCCCTGACTCAGACGAAACGGCCCACCGCGCCACGGCAACGGGTAGCGATAGCTCTGCGCAGCACCAGAAGGGTCACCCAGTGAATATTGGAACTGCGGCGAATAGACCAGCGGCTTGCCGCTGGTAATCGCCGTCAGCAGCGCCAGACGCGTGTTGCTGCGCGCCGGCAGTACCCGGCGGATGGCTTTGGCTGGCGCGCCGCGTACATTGCTCATGCCGGTAAACGCCAGTGCCACCTCGACCGGTGCATACAGATCGTTGCGTACGAACACCACGTCAACGCCCTTCTGCTTCTTGATATCGAGATAGACCTGCCGCTCCAGGCGCTCGACCATGCGGTCCTGAAAGACGAACACCTGCGAGCCTTTGCTCGGCCGGTCGCTGTACGAGACCACGCCGTTGGCATCGGTGGATTTGTAAATGGTCATGGCCACAGCCGAGGTGGAGGCCATGAAGAGACCACAGAAAAACAGCAGGCGCGCGAGCATGGGCAAAAGTCTGTCGAAAGGTAGGCCTGGAAAAGAGCCTAGCAGGTGAAGCAGACCAGGCTAGTCGACAGATGTTTCAATTTGCCCAGCGCACAAAGCAAAAGATCGCAGCCTTCGGCAGCTCCTACAGGGAAAATGCATTCCAATGTAGGAGCTGCCGAAGGCTGCG
>NZ_AKJR01000370.1:0-1314 GCF_000282235.1 Pseudomonas sp. GM24
AGCCAGCTCCCACAGGATTTGTGTGAACACAATGTTTGTGAACACCTTCAATCACTGTGGGAGCTGGCTTGCCAGCGATGAGGCCAGTGAACCCAGCGTAGATCCATCAGTCGTTGGTCAACTTGCCTGTACGAAACGCCACCCGCCCCGCCACTTTCGCCTGCCAGATCCCTGGCTCGGTATAGCGTCCGCGATCAAGCGCAAACAACACCCCACTGGTGCCGGCGCGCACGGTAGTCACGCGATCCTGCAACGGATCCACCACTTCAAACAGCGCATCACCCTTCTCCACCCACTCGCCAGCATTGCGCAGAAAACTCACCACACCATGGTGCGGCGCGAACAGGTATTCGGTGCCCTCGAACGGCAGACCTTCGCAGCACTCGCCCGGCGCTGCCGGCCACTCGCCGCTGATGAAACCCTGCTCAGCGAGGAAGCCCAGAATAGCCTCACAATTGGCCTGCGCCTGATCGACTCGAGTGTCGCCCATGCTGCCCAGTTCCAGCGTGGTCGCCAGATTCGCCGCAGGGATCGCGGCGTTGGGGAACGCCCGCGCCAGACGCAACCACGGCGTCGAGCAGGATTCATCGAACGAACTGCCGCCGGAGTCTTCACACAACAGCGCCACGCCGGCCTGCAAACGTGCCGCCAATGATTGCCACTGTGGCCAGTGCTGCGGCAGCGCGTACAAGTGAATCGCCGCGTCGAAATCACAATGCAGATCGAGGGTGATGTCGGCATCGCAGGCATGGCGCAGCAACAAACGATGCAACGCTTCCAGTTGCGACGCCGGGGCCGGCAGGTCTTCGAACACTTGCCCCATGGCTTGGCGGATCAGTGCAACGTTGACCTCGGCATCAGCGCCCAGACGCTCACCGATCAACGCCCCGACCGGCGCGCTGAGTTCGACGAAGGCACGGTTGAAGTTCTTGCCGCTGCCCAGTTCGAAGCGGCCCATGTGCGCACCTTGCACGTGTTGATCGAGGCCGATCGGGTTGGCCACCGGCACCAATTCGATCACGCCCTGCAAACGGCCTTGCTGTTCGAGCTCATTGAGGCGTTGCTTGAGTTCCCACGCGGTGCGCATGCCCGGCAGTTCATCGGCGTGCAGGCTGGCCTGGATGTACACCTTGCGGGTGCCCGCGCCATAGCGGAACACGCTGAGCGAGCGCTCACTGCCCAAGTGGCTCCAGGGCAGAACATGGTCGATGCGTTGCATGGGAAGACTCCGATGTTTCTGTAGGAGCTGCCGAAGGCTGCGATCTTTTGATCTTGTTTTTCACAAGCAAAGTCAAAAGATCGCAGCCTTCGGCA
>NZ_AKJR01000371.1:0-1634 GCF_000282235.1 Pseudomonas sp. GM24
TGTCGCAGCTGAAATCGATCCCCCTCACCCCAGCCCTCTCCCCCATGGGGGCGAGGGGGAAAGGGAGCAGATCTTCATGCAGTTCAAAATCTCAACCCAGCTCGGTCACTTGCTGAGAAACTCGGCTACTTTCTGCGCGGCGCTGGCCAAATGCTGTTCATGGGTAAACCCGGAAACCTTAAGCGGCTTCAAATCATGATCGCCGGCAGCTAACCACGCCACCTCAATACTCGGTGACAAGGTGTAAGCCTCGACAGCCTCCCGATTGCCGAGCGCATCCCGCTCGCCTTGCACAATCAACGTCCGAGTCTGCAAAGAAGCCAAATGCTCAACCCGAGGCTTCTCCGGCTTCCCCACTGCATAAAACGGATATCCCAGACACACCAGCGCATCAGCCCCCAACTCATCAGCAAGCAGACTCGCCATCCGCCCACCCATCGACTTCCCGCCAATGGCCAAAACCCCAGCGACATGACGCCGCACCTCGGCATACACCTCACGCCAACATTCCTGCAGTTTCGCAGCAGGATTCGGCGGCCGCTTCACCCCATCCACCCGCCGCTGCGCCATATACGCAAACTCAAACCGCAACACATTCACCCCAAGCCCGGCAAGGCGCCCAGCCATATCGTTCATCCAGTCACTGTCCATCGGCGCCCCCGCCCCATGCGCCAGGATCAACGTCGCAGAAACTTCACCATTGGCGGCATCCCAAAGCCACCCATGATCACGCACGCACTGCGCCCATTGATCCCCGTCAATACTGGCCTTGTGCTGTTTGTCCATGCTTGCCTCGCTTTTAGTCTGCCTATAACTCCAGACGAAGGATTCGCCGCGTGTTGTGCGCGCGCTCACTTCGGCTGAACCGTGGATGGGGAACCATGAACACTTCTATCAGTACCGCCTACAACTACAAGGTGGTCCGCCAATTCGCCATTATGACGGTGGTGTGGGGCATCGTCGGCATGGGCCTCGGGGTTTTTCTCGCGGCCCAATTGGTCTGGCCCGAACTCAACTTCAATTTGCCCTGGACCAGTTTCGGCCGTCTGCGCCCGCTGCACACCAACGCGGTGATCTTCGCGTTCGGTGGCTGTGCGCTGTTCGCCAGTTCGTTCTACTCGGTGCAACGCACCTGCCAGACCCAGTTGTTTGCACCAAAAATCGCCGCGTTCTGCTTCTGGGGCTGGCAGTTGGTGATCCTGCTGGCGGCGATCAGCCTGCCACTGGGTTACACCAGTTCCAAGGAATACGCTGAGCTGGAATGGCCGATCGACATTCTGATCACCATCGTCTGGGTCACCTACGCCATCGTGTTCTTCGGCACGATCATGCAGCGCAAGACCAAGCACATTTATGTGGGCAACTGGTTCTTCGGCGCGTTCATCATCACCGTGGCGATTCTGCACATCGTCAACAACCTTGAGTTGCCGGTGAGTTTCACCAAGTCGTACTCGGTGTACGCCGGTGCAACCGACGCGATGGTGCAATGGTGGTACGGCCACAACGCCGTAGGCTTTTTCCTCACCGCCGGTTTCCTCGGGATGATGTACTACTTCGTGCCGAAACAGGCCGAGCGTCCGGTGTATTCGTATCGCCTGTCGATCGTGCATTTCTGGGCACTTATCACCCTGTAC
>NZ_AKJR01000372.1:0-1731 GCF_000282235.1 Pseudomonas sp. GM24
ATCTTTTGATCTTGATTCCCTTAAAACAAAACCAAAAGATCGCAGCCTGCGGCAGCTCCTACAGGGATCGGCGCAATTCTATGGAACGCCCTGTACGGCGATAAGCTGGGATTTCTGTGAATCTTTGTTACGGTTAACGAGATAATCCTTAAGTCTGGGGTCTCAGCCCCCGAAACTTCGTGTCACAATTTGCCATCTCCCTTGAGAGCACCCCATGGACACTTTGCAAAACATGCGCGCCTTCAGTTGTGTCGCCGAAGCCGGCAGCTTCACCGCCGCCGCCGTGCAACTCGACACCACCACCGCCAACGTCTCGCGCGCGGTCTCCAACCTGGAGGCCCACCTGCAAACCCGCTTGCTCAACCGCACCACGCGGCGCATCGCCCTGACCGAAGCGGGCAAACGCTACCTGCTGCGCTGCGAGCAGATCCTCGCCTACGTCGAAGAAGCCGAAGCCGAGGCCAGCGACGCCCACGCGCGCCCGGCCGGGCAATTGAAAGTGCACACCATGACCGGCATCGGCCAGCACTTCGTCATCGACGCCATCGCCCGCTACCGCAAGACTCACCCCGACGTCACCTTCGACCTGACCCTGGCCAACCGCGTGCCGGACCTGCTCGACGAGGGCTACGACGTGTCCATCGTGCTCGCCAGCGAATTGCCGGATTCGGGTTTTGTTTCGCAACGGCTGGGCATCACCTACAGCATCGTCTGCGCCTCACCGGCCTACGTGAAAGCCAACGGCGCCGCGCAAAAACCCAGCGACCTGCTCAACCACGCCTGCCTGCGCCTGGTCAGCCCGGTGATTCCGTTGGAGAAGTGGGCCTTCGACGGCCCGGAAGGCCAGGAAATGGTCACCATCAACAGCTCGCCGTTTCTGGTGAACTCCGCCGACGCGATGAAAACCGCGATCACCAGCGGCATGGGGGTGGGCGTGCTGCCGGTGTATGCGGCGATCGAAGGCTTGCGTAACGGCACACTGGTGCGGGTCATGCCGAACTACCGCTCGCAAGAGCTGAACCTGTATGCGATCTACCCTTCGCGGCAATATCTGGACGCGAAGATCAAGACGTGGGTTGAGTATTTGCGTGGGTCGTTGCCGGAAATTCTCGCGGCGCATCAGGCGGAATTGGCCGCTTACGAATTAAGCGGCAGCCTCGCCGGCGCGCGCGTCGCCAACTGATTTTCAACACACCACGAACCCTGTAGGAGCTGCCGCAGGCTGCGATCTTTTGATCTTGCTGTTTAATCGCAGCCTACGGCAGAGCCTACAGAAACGGCAATTTCGCGGATGTTTCCGACAGGTTTTGACGGTTGTCCGTCGGAAGTGCCGTGGCTAGGATTTGGGTGTCGCTGACGCATCAGCGACCGGGTCTGGAAAACCCGATTTCAACTACCAAAGCTCATGGCATACTGCGGCGCTTTTTAGCTCGCAATGTTATGGCGGCTGTGCGCGGGAGGCCCTTGGGCCTGCCGGTTTTGGTGAGTTGACCGGTTTTTCCAGTCCGCGCGCAGCTGCCACCCTTTCGCCTGGAAAACGAAAAGTGGCAGCTTCAACTCAACTTGCCACGAGTATGTTTCCTATGTTCAAACCAACGCCTAATCCACCTGAAACCGACGACACCACCCCCTACGAATTCCCCGGTTCGAAGAAATTCCACGAAGCCGCCGACCGCGCCCTCGACCACTACCTCAAACCCAACGCACTCACCCTGCGCTTCCACAAACCCA
>NZ_AKJR01000373.1:0-3305 GCF_000282235.1 Pseudomonas sp. GM24
CCGGCGTTGTGGCCGTACCACCACTGGATCATCGCATCGGTCGCGCCCGAGTAGGCGGAGTAGGACTTGAACAGGTTCACCGGCAGCGACATGTGGTTGACGATGTGCAGCATCGCCGTGACCACGATGAACGCACCGTAGAACCAGTTACCCACGTAGATGTGCTTGGTTTTGCGCTTGGTGATGGTGCCGAAGAACACCAGACCGTAGGTGACCCAGACAATGGCCAGCAAAATGGCGATCGGCCATTCCAGTTCCGCGTATTCCTTGGTGGTGGTGTAACCCAGCGGCAAGGTAATGATTGCGCCGACGATTACCGCTTGCCAGCCCCAGAAGGTGAAGGCGGCGAGGCTGTCGGAAATCAGTCGCGTCTGGCAGGTTCGCTGCACGACATAGTAGGAAGTGGCAAACAGTGCACAACCACCGAAGGCGAAAATCACCAGGTTTGTGTGCAACGGGCGCAGGCGTCCAAAGCTCGTCCACGGCAGACCGAAGTTCAACTCCGGCCAAACCAGTTGCGAGGCGATGAAGACACCGAGCCCCATGCCAAGGATCCCCCAGACCACCGTCATGATGGCGAACTGGCGGACTACCTTATAGTTATAAGCAGTCGGACTGATTGCTGTGCTCATTCTAAGGTTCCACGGTTTGGGTGTTTTATTAGGATTAAAATCGGCCGCAAGTATGCAGAGAGCAGGGGGTCATTGCAACGCGCCATGACCTGGGTCAATGCTTTCCAACGCTGATTCTGCGGCCTTTCCATGCGCCGCGTAAGGACAAAATCAGCCTCGGACAAAATGTCGCAGCGGACGAAAAAAGCGAGGGGTTCAGGTCGCTTGTAACGGGGTGTGTTCAAACGCTCGGTTCGGGTGACGGACGGTGAATGGCACGACAGCCGGTATCTACCGGCGTTTGCGGCCACATCAGTCAGCCGGTTCGCGGAACACAGCAGTCAGCGTTGACCTGGAACCGGCACAAGCCAGTCCGCATCGAGCAAGCGTAGACCCGAATCAGAGGAACCGAAAGGAGAGGGTGTGAAGGGGTGCGACAATGCGTCGCAAAGGGGCTGGATGCTGCCGCACCGAGAATGGTGCGGCAGAGGTGTACGCAATGATTACTTCTTGTTGTCTTCAGTAATCAGTTTTTCTGTATTCAATCCGTGCGACAGGCTGTACACATAAGCGGCCAGTAATTGCACTTTATCGTTACCCAGCAGTTCGTTCTGCGCCGGCATATGACCCTGACGACCATGGCGAATGGTCTGCTCGAGTTGGGTCAGGCTGGTGCCGTAGATAAACCCGGCCGGGTGCGTCAGATTCGGCGCACCCATGGCTTCAGTGCCGTGGCCGGTTGCCCCATGACAGGCTACGCAAGTGGTGCTGAACGCTTGCTGTCCGGCTTGCAGGTCGGCCTTGCTGTCGGCGGGCAATGGCAGACCGGCCAGCTCGTGACGCACATAAGCGGCCACGTTCTTCACCCCGGCCTCGCCGAGCACTTCGCCCCAGGCCGGCATCGCCGCCATCCGGCCACCCATGATGGTGGTCTTGATGGTCTCGGCTTCGCCACCCCAGCGCCAGTTGCTGTCGGCGAGGTTAGGGAAACCGAACGCACCTTTGGCGTCGGAGCCGTGGCATACCGAGCAGTTGGAGGCGAACAAGCGGCCACCCATTTTCAGCGCCTGTGGATCCTTCGCCACTTCTTCCACCGGCATGGCGGCAAACTTGGCGAAGATCGGCCCGAACTTGGCATCAGCCTTGTTCATCTCCTTTTCCCACTCGTGCACGCCAGTCCAGCCATCCTCGTAACCCGGCAGGATGCCTTTCCAGTTGCCCAGACCCGGATAGAGGATCAGATAGCCCACGGAAAACACCAGCGTGCCGGCGAATAGCATGAACCACCACTGCGGCAGCGGGTTGTCGTATTCCTCGATGCCGTCGAAGCTGTGGCCCATGGTCTGGTCGACGCTGCCTTTGGTTTCGCCCCGGCGGGTGCCGATCAGCAGCCACGTCAGGCCGATCAGGCTGCCGATGGTCAGTACGCAGATCCACGTACTCCAGAAGGTGGTCATGGCCGGGTACTCCTTGTTTCAGATGCTTGGTTTTGTTCGGGCTGTGGCTCGTCGGCAAACGGCAGCAGACGTGCTTCGGCGAATTCCGGCGTGCGCTTGCGGTTGAACACCCAAAGCGTCAAACCGACGAAGGCGACGAACACCACGACCGTGCCGAGGCCGCGAATCAGGCCTGCACTCATTTCAATGATCATCGTGCTCACCTCTTGCTCTTGATCGCAGTGCCGAGCACTTGCAGGTAGGAGACGAGGGCGTCCATTTCGGTCTTGCCCTTGAGGCTGGCCACCGCGCCGCTGATGTCGTCGTCGGTGTACGGCACGCCGAGGGTGCGCATGGTCTTGAGCTTGGTTTCGGTGTGGCTGCTGTCGACCGCTTGCGTGACCAGCCATGGGTAGGCCGGCATTTTCGATTCCGGTACGACGTTGCGCGGGTTGTACAAGTGCGCGCGGTGCCAGTCATCCGAGTAACGCGCGCCGACCCGGGCGAGGTCCGGACCGGTACGTTTCGAGCCCCACAGGAACGGGTGATCCCAAACGCTTTCGCCCGCAACCGAGTAGTGCCCGTAGCGCTCGGTTTCGGCGCGGAACGGGCGGATCATCTGCGAGTGGCAACCGACGCAGCCTTCGCGGATGTAGATGTCGCGGCCTTCCAGTTGCAGCGCGGTGTAGGGCTTCATGCCTTCTACCGGTTTGTTGGTGACGTCCTGGAAGAACAGCGGGACGATCTGGGTCAGGCCGCCGATGCTCACGGCGAACACCATGAGCAACATCAACAGGCCGACGTTCTTTTCAATCGTTTCGTGTTTCATGGCGGACTCCTCAGGCCATCTGCGCGGCAGCAACGACGTCAGCAGGCTGCGAGGCCCGCACGGTGCGCCAGGTGTTGTAAGCCATCAGGAACATGCCGCTGAGGAAGATCGCCCCGCCAATCAGCCGCACGACGAAGCCTGGATGGCTGGCCACCAGGGTTTCGACGAAGGAGTAGGTCAGCGTGCCGTCCTCGTTCACTGCGCGCCACATCAGGCCCTGGGCGATGCCGTTGACCCACATCGAGGCGATGTAGAGCACGGTGCCGATGGTCGCGAGCCAGAAGTGCGCGTTGATCAAACCGACGCTGTGCATCTGCGCCTTGCCGAAGATTTTCGGGATCATGTGGTACAGCGCGCCGATCGAGATCATCGCCACCCAACCGAGGGCGCCAGCGTGGACGTGGCCGATGGTCCAGTCGGTGTAGTGGG
>NZ_AKJR01000374.1:0-964 GCF_000282235.1 Pseudomonas sp. GM24
AAAGCAACCTTAAAAGATCGCAGCCTTCGGCAGCTCCTACATGGCGTACATCTGTAGGAGCTGCCGAAGGCTGCGATCTTTTTTTGTCGTTGACACCTAATCATATGATGATTAGCTTAATCACCCATCGCGATCCGCTTTGAGGTGTTCATGTCCAGCAGCTTTCACGCGTCGACGGTCGACTGGCTCGGCAGCTGGATCGCCGCTGGCCAAGTCAAACCCGGGCAGACCATCAAGGTCGAGGCCGATCTGGGCGAACAGCTCGGTGTCAGCCGCACCGTGATCCGCGAAGCAATCAAAACCCTCGTCGCCAAAGGCATGCTCGAAGTCGGGCCGAAAGTCGGCACCCGCGTGCTGCCGGTGCGGCGCTGGAACCTGTTCGATCCGCAAGTCGTCGGTTGGCTGTCGCGCAACGGGCTACCGGAAAACTTTGTCGATGACTTGCTCGACCTGCGCCGCACTATCGAACCCATGGCTGTGCGCTGGGCGTGTGAGCGGGCGACGCTGGACCAGATCGAAGCGGTGCAACTGGCCTATAACGCCCTTGAGCGCGCGGTCGACAGCGGCACCGATTACAACCGCGCCGACCAGTTCTTCCACGAATGCATTCTCGCCGCCAGCCACAATCAATTCATCGAACAAATGGTCCCGGCCCTCGGCGCATTGCTGGCGGTGTCGTTCGAAGTCTCCGCCGCTGACCCGGATGAACTGCGCCGTACGCTACCCATCCACAAGGACATGGCCGATGCCATCGCCGCCCGCGATTCTGCGCGCGGCGTGTGGGCGTGCATGACCCTGATCGACAACGCGGACTTGGCGATCAAACGCTTCTACCCGAAAGTCATGGCCGACAAAAAAGCCAGCTGAATACACAGATCCACTGTAGGAGTGAGCCTGCTCGCGATAGCGTCGTATCAGGCAAAGTAGCTTCGACTGGTCTACCGCGATCGCGAGCAGGCTCACT
>NZ_AKJR01000375.1:0-804 GCF_000282235.1 Pseudomonas sp. GM24
CCCAAACACCACGATCAGTCCCCTCTCCCTCCGGGAGAGGGCTAGGGTGAGGGTTGGCTTTTGGCTGTTTAAATTTGTGTCAAATAGCCAGAACCTTCCCACAAGGTTTTCAGGTTGTCCGTCGGACGTGCGCTCTCTAGTCTTTGGTTGTCGCCGAAAACTCGGTGATCGGGTGTGAGAACCCTGAAAAATTAGTGATTCAGTCCATCAGTCCGCATAATTGCCGGCGGCTTGTCCGCTGCTTGCAAGTGCTTCATGGCAGCTGTGTGCGGGCAGACTTCGGTCTGGCCGGTTTCCTATTTTTCCGGTTTCTCACCCCGCACATAGCTGCCACCCACTTCGCCGCGTGAGAAACGGCAAGGGATGGCTCCCATTTGCAAAATAGGGTTTCCAATGACTAAGCCAGTTCCAGATCCACCCATCGATCCCACCACCCCACTCGAAGACGCCATCCGCGCCGACGACCAGATCAAAACCCGTGAAGCTATCAAGCGCGCGCTCGATTTCTACCTCTGTCCCGAACCGGTCAAACCGCGTCAGCCCAGTACGATGTTCCTCATCCACCCGGACATCGACACCGAAAGCCTGCTCGCCCACGCCTGCGAATCGCTGGCTTCAGCCAATGTCATGGCCGGTGATCTGGCTGATCAGCTCAGTCGCCCGCAGCGCAGTACGGCGCTGGCGATCCAGCAGATCGTCATGCTCGCCGAGCTGGCGGTAAACCGGGCGCTGGATCGGGTTGATCCGCAAACGTAATCCGTCTGAACACCGCGTCATCGTTCTTCGCGAGCAGGCTCGCTCCCA
>NZ_AKJR01000376.1:0-1548 GCF_000282235.1 Pseudomonas sp. GM24
CAGCGTTCCGCAGCTCCTACAAAGTGATCTGCGTCGCGACGGCAAGTCATCGTATAACTTGCTGTTGACATTCCCGTAAAACCTAGGAAATATCCGCACCCATGTTGTACGACGACGTATGACAAATAATAAAAACAACAAACGAAACAGGGAGCGTCACAGTGAGCACACTCGTCTGCAGTTCCGTCCGCCCTTCCCGCTTTGCCACGCTTCGCCCGCGTTCCACCCTCGGCCTGATCGGCTGCAGCAGCCTTGCCTTGGCCTTACCGATGAGCGCCGATGCCGAAGGTTTCCTCGAAGACAGCAAAGCCACGCTGAACCTGCGCAACGCCTACTTCAACCGCAACTTCGTCAACCCGGCCTACCCGCAAGGCAAGGCTGAGGAGTGGACGCAAAACTTCATCCTCGATGCCAAATCCGGCTTCACCCAGGGCACTGTGGGGTTCGGCCTCGATGTGCTGGGAATGTATTCGCAGAAGCTCGATGGCGGCAAAGGCACGGGCGGCACGCAACTGTTGCCGATCCACGATGACGGACGCCCGGCCGACAACTTCGGCCGCCTCGGGGTAGCGCTGAAAGCCAAGGTATCGAAGACCGAATTGAAGGTCGGCGAGTGGATGCCGGTGCTGCCGATCCTGCGCTCCGACGATGGCCGCTCGCTGCCGCAGACCTTTCGCGGCGGCCAGATCACCTCCACCGAGATCAATGGCCTGACTGTCTACGGTGGCCAGTTCCGTGGCAACAGCCCGCGCAACGACGCGAGCATGGAAGACATGTCGATGAACGGCCGCGGCGCGTTCACTTCCGATCGCTTCAACTTCGGCGGCGGCGAGTACAGCTTCAACGACAAGCGCACGCAGGTCGGTGTCTGGTACGCCGAACTCACGGACATCTACCAGCAGCAGTATTTCAACCTCAGCCACAGCCAGCCGTTGGGCGACTGGACGCTGGGCGCCAACCTCGGTTTCTTCACCGGCAAGGAAGACGGCAGCGCTCAGGCTGGCGACCTCGACAACAAGACCGCGTTCGCCCTGCTTTCGGCCCGCTACGGCGGCAACACCTTCTACGTCGGCCTGCAAAAGCTCAGCGGCGACGACGCCTGGATGCGGGTCAACGGCACCAGCGGCGGCACCCTCGCCAACGACAGTTACAACGCCAGCTACGACAACGCCAAGGAACGCTCCTGGCAGTTGCGCCACGACTACAACTTCGTCGCCCTTGGCGTTCCCGGTCTGACCCTGATGAACCGCTACATCAGCGGCGATAACGTGCACACCGGGACCATCACTGACGGCAAGGAATGGGGCCGCGAGTCGGAACTGGCCTACACCGTGCAAAGCGGCCCGCTGAAGAATCTCAACGTGAAATGGCGCAACGCGACGATTCGCCGGGACTTCAGCACCAACGAGTTTGACGAGAACCGGATCTTTATCAGTTATCCGATTTCGTTGTTGTAAAGCCAGTCGCCACACCGGATTTCCCTGTGGGAGCGAGCCTGCTCGCGAAGGCGGGTGTCAGTCGATACAAGAGTTGCCTGGACCGGCCTCA
>NZ_AKJR01000377.1:0-1563 GCF_000282235.1 Pseudomonas sp. GM24
CATACCGATTTCAGCCTGCCCGGCCCCTTCCCGATCGAATGGACGCGCACCTACAACTCACGCCTCGACGCCTACGATCAGAGCGAACTCGGCGCTCGCTGGATCAACGAATTCACCACGCGTTTTGACTGCCTGGATGATGGCCTGACGTTCTACGTGCCGACGGCCGCGACCACAGCTATCCGTTGCCAAAAGTCGGCCTGTTCCACTACGACGCCATCGAAAACATCACCCTGGTCCGCAACAGCGAAGATCAACTGCTGCTGTGCCGTGGTTTTGAGCGTAAGGAAACCTACGTCCGCCGTGGCCAGCGTTTTGTGCTGAGCAATATCTCACTGCGCAACGGCGCCGGGATGATGCTGCATTACGAACATCGTCACGGCGAACACTCGCTGCTCTCGGATCTGATCACCTATCAGGAAAACGACTTCACCAAAGTCCATTTGCACCTCGGCACGATGATCGACGATCACGGCCGGTTTATCGGCCTTTGGCAGATCGTTGACGGCGAACCGCTGCGCCAGCTCTGCGCCTACCAGTACGACGCCTATGGCGACCTGATTCAGGCGCAGGACGAGAACGGCGCCGTCTGGTCGTATCAGTTCCAGCACCACCTGATCACCCGCTACACCGACCGCACCGGGCGGGGCATGAACCTGCAGTGGAACGGTTCAAGCGCCAAGGCCAAAGCCGTGCGCGAATGGGCCGATGACGGTAGCTTCGACACGCGCCTGGAGTGGGACGAAAACATCCGTCTGACCTACGTCACCGATGCCCTCGGCAACGAGACCTGGCACTACTACGACATCCTTGGCTACACCTACCGCATCCGTTACGCCGACGAGCGTTCGGAATGGTTCTTCCGCGACGAGGCGAAGAACATCGTGCGCCGTGTGAATGCCGACGGCAGCACCGATCGCTACAGCTACGATGAGCGCAGCAACCTGCTCGAACACATCCGCGCCGACCACACGGTGATGCATTACGCCTACGACGATCAGGACCTGCTGATCAAGATCAGCGATGCCGAGGGCGGTCAGTGGCAGCGCGCCTATGACGACCAGGGCAATCTGGTCGAAGCGCTCGATCCGCTGGGCAACAAAACCGAATACGCCTACAACAAATCCGGCCAGCCCACCGCGATCAAGGACGCCAACGGCAACGAAAAAACCCTCGACTACAACGATGCCGGGCAACTGGTCGAGTACGTCGATTGCTCGGGCAAAACCAGCGCCTGGGAGTACAACGAACTGGGGCAGATGATCTGCTTCACCGACGCTGCCGGCAACGCCACCGAATACCAATACAAGGCCGGCCAACTGGTGCTGATCAAGCACCCGGACAAGACCGAAGAGCGTTTCGAGCGAGACGCCGAAGGTCGGCTGTTGGCGCATGTCGACGCTCTCGATCGTTGCACCACCTGGAGCTACAGCGCCGCCGGTTTGATCGCCGAGCGTGTCGATGCCGCCGAGCAAACCCTGCGCTATCGCTGGGACCGTCTCGGACGATTAACAGCGCTGGAAAACGAAAACGAACAACGCGCGCACTTCCACTACGACCCGG
>NZ_AKJR01000378.1:0-567 GCF_000282235.1 Pseudomonas sp. GM24
GCAAAGCAATTTCAGGTCGACGGAAATTACGAGCATCTCCCGGTCAGTCCCCTCTCCCTCTGGGAGAGGGTTAGGGTGAGGGCAATCTTCGAACTGCCGCAATTCGTATGATCTGCTCCAGTACTTCATCCATCTGCTGAAGTACCTCCAGATTACTGAAACGCACGACTTCAATAGCCTTTTGATTCAGATAGCGTGTCCGGCGTTGGTCATGAATCACTTCTCGCGTTTCATAGTGCTGACCACCATCCAGTTCAATCGCCAATTTCAGCTCGGCACAGTAAAAATCCAGCACGTAAGGCGGGCACGGAAACTGCCGACGAAATTTCAGATTGGCGATTTGGCGAGAGCGGATTTTTTGCCAGAGCAGGTGTTCGCAGTCGGTTTGGTTAACGCGTAACTGACGAGCGAACTGGGCTAGGGTGGGGCGAGTTTGCATGCTTCACGATCCTTGTGAAGTTGGTTGGATATTTCACTGTAGCCGAGAACCCTCACCCCAGCCCTCTCCCGGAGGGAGAGGGGGCCGACCGAGGTGTCTGGCGTGGTACATCGACCTGACAGACCGAG
>NZ_AKJR01000379.1:0-1226 GCF_000282235.1 Pseudomonas sp. GM24
CGGCAGCTCCTACAGGGGAATGCGATCCCTGTAGGAGCTGCCGAAGGCTGCGATCTTTTGATCTTTAATTCAGAACAACTTCAAAGGTTCTTCGTTAAGCGCTGATAGCTGCTCACGCAACGCCAGCACCTGATCACCCCAATAACGCTCGGTGCCGAACCACGGAAAGCTGTGCGGGAACGCCGGGTCATCCCAACGCCGCGCGAGCCAGGCGCTGTAGTGCATCAGACGCAAGGCGCGCAGCGGTTCGATCAGCGCCAGCTCACGCGGGTCGAAGTCGTGGAATTCGTTGTAGCCGTCCATCAATTCCGACAACTGCCCGAGACATTCCTGGCGATCACCGGCGAGCATCATCCAGATGTCCTGTACCGCCGGGCCCATGCGGCAGTCGTCGAGGTCGACGATGTGGAACATTTCGTCGCGGCACATCATGTTGCCGGGGTGGCAGTCGCCGTGCATGCGGATGTTCTGGTGTGGCGTGTTGGCGTAGGCATCTTCCACGCGTTTAAGCAGGTCGCGGGCGACGGACTCGTAGGCCGGCAGCAGGCTTTTCGGAATGAAGTTGCCTTCCAGCAAGGTGTTCAGTGAGGCGTGGCCGAAGTTCTGCACGGCGAGGGCTTCACGGTGTTCGAACGGCTTGGTCGCGCCGACCGCGTGAATGCGCCCGAGCAACTGGCCGAGGCGATACAGCTGATCAAGATTGCCCGGCTCCGGCGCACGGCCGCCGCGCCGCGGGAACAGGGTGAAGCGGAAACCGGCATGCTCGTGCAGGGTTTCGCCGTTATGGATCAGCGGCGCCACGACCGGAATGTCGACGTCGGCCAGCTCGAAGGTGAACTTGTGTTCTTCGAGGATGGCTTCGTTGGTCCAGCGCTGCGGGCGATAGAACTTGGCGATCAGCGGTTCGGAGTCTTCGATGCCGACCTGATAGACGCGGTTTTCGTAGCTGTTGAGCGCCAGAATGCGTGCATCACTGAGGAAGCCGATGCTTTCAACGGCATCAAGCACGAGGTCGGGGGTGAGGGTTTCAAACGGGTGGGCCATGCTGACTCCTGCGCGCAGCAGGCTGCCGCGTCCGGCCCAGCATGGTAGCGCAGATGGCAGCGGGGGAGTTGGTTGGTGTCTGTGCTGACGCCATCGCGAGCAGGCTCACTCCCACAGGGGAACGCACGCATTCCAAATGTAGAAGTGAGCCTGCTCGCGATGAGGGCCTGTCAGGCGCCGAC
>NZ_AKJR01000380.1:0-959 GCF_000282235.1 Pseudomonas sp. GM24
CGCAGCCTTCGGCAGCTCCTACATTGGAATGCATTTGATCGTTCCCACGCTCCGCGTGGGAACGATCATTACCCGCCTCAAGATTGTCTGGTGCCTGCTATGATGCGCGGCATCTCCATCGCTCAGGATCGCGCCACTCCCCATGGATTACCGCAAACCCTCCGACCGTAAAAGCATGCACTCGCGCATCGTCCAGGAACTGGGCATGCAGATCGTCTCCGGACGCTTTTTGCCCGACGACAAACTGCCCGCCGAAGCCTTGCTCTGCGAGGAGTACGCGGTCAGCCGGCCGGTATTGCGTGAAGCGACGCGGGTGCTGGTAGCCAAAGGTCTGGTGTATTCCAAGCCACGCGTGGGCACGGTGGTCAAAGCGCGCCGCGAGTGGCACATGCTCGATCCCGATGTACTGCATTGGCTGATGCAAAGCAGCCCGCAAAATGAATTCTTCAATGTGCTGACCAGTGTGCGCAGCATTATCGAACCGGCGGCTGCCGCCCTCGCCGCTCAACATGCGACCGAGGCTGATATTGCCGCGATTGGCGAGGCGTATCAGCGCATGGAAGCGGCGCCGACGCCGGAGGCTTTGTTGCAACCGGATCTGGATTTTCATAGCCGGATTGCTGATGCGACGCACAATGATTTGCTGGCGAACCTGTGCAATATGTTGTCGGTGGCGATTGCCGAGGCGTTGAAGCATTCGAATCAGCGGCCGAATCTGCATGAATTGGCATTGCCTCGGCATAAGGCGATTTTGACCGCCATTGAAAATCGTGATGCCCTGGGTGCTCGGCATGCGACGTTGGTGCAGCTGGATGATGCGCGTAGTGCGCTCAGTGTCGTGCTCGGCACTGAGCTTTCCTGAATCTTGAGACTGCTTGCCCTCACCCTAGCCCTCTCCCAGAGGTAGAGGGGACCGATTGGGGGATATTCGAGATTTACGCCGACTTGAAAGATTTGCT
>NZ_AKJR01000381.1:0-783 GCF_000282235.1 Pseudomonas sp. GM24
GCTGCGATCTTTTGATCTTATGAACAGCAAGATCAAAAGATCGCAGCCTTCGGCAGCTCCTACATGGGGCCGGTGGTGGTCGTCAAAACGGCGCAGGGCACTCGAAGCGCAGGCGTTCGCCGGTTTGCGGATGGGTGAAGCTGAGCATGCTCGCGTGCAGGCACAGGCGTGGCCATGCCGCCAGAGCCTGTTCGTGGGCGTAGAGCCCGTCACCGAGCAGCGGATGCCCGATCGACAGCATGTGCACGCGCAATTGGTGCGAACGACCGGTGATCGGTGTCAGCTCAACGCGACACCAGTCACCGCAACGTTCCAGCACACGCCAGAAGGTCAGCGCATGCTTGCCGAATTCGTGGTCGACCACATGACGCGGCTTGGTCGGTGGGTCGTAACGCAGCGGCAGGTCGATGCTGCCACTGTCGAGTTCCGGCTGACCCCAGGCCAAAGCGGTGTAGGCCTTTTCGGTTTCGCGGTCGTGAAACTGGCGCGACAGTTCGCGATGCGTGTCGGCGTCACGGGCGAGCAAAATGATGCCGGAGGTTTCCCAGTCCAGGCGATGGACGATGCGCGCTTCCGGGTAGCCGTTTTCCTGCAAACGGGTAATCAGGCAGTCCTTGTTGTCGTCGGCGCGACCGGGCACCGAGAGCAGCAAGGTCGGTTTGTTCACCACCAGTACGGCGGCGTCCTGATGAATGATGCGGATGTTGGACAGCGGCATTAAAACAGCCTCGTAACAAATGCCAACGGCGGCTCGGAACTGCTGATAACCCTGTAGGAGCTGCC
>NZ_AKJR01000382.1:0-406 GCF_000282235.1 Pseudomonas sp. GM24
TGCTTGATTCATTGAAGAAGACGAAAGAAGCAGCCCGAAATTGGGTCTGTAGCTCAGTTGGTTAGAGCGCACCCCTGATAAGGGTGAGGTCGGCAGTTCGAATCTGCCCAGACCCACCAATTTTGTGTGGGAAACGCCTGTAGAAATACGGGGCCATAGCTCAGCTGGGAGAGCGCCTGCCTTGCACGCAGGAGGTCAGCGGTTCGATCCCGCTTGGCTCCACCACTACTGCTTCTGAAGTTTGAAAGCTTAGAAATGAGCATTCCATCGCTGTGATGATGAATGTTGATTTCTAGTCTTTGACTAGTTCGTTCTTTAAAAATTTGGGTATGTGATAGAAAGATAGACTGAGCGTTACTTTCACTGGTAACGGATCAGGCTAAGGTAAAATTTGTGAGTTCTCTTA
>NZ_AKJR01000383.1:0-642 GCF_000282235.1 Pseudomonas sp. GM24
CGCCGCACGCCACCGTCGGGCAAGGTCTCTTCAATGAGTTGGCCGAGGGCATTCCAGACCAACCGATGCCGACTGCTGTCCGGGTAGCGAATCGACAGCAACTGCCCACGGATGTCGTAGTAGTAATGCGTAACTTGGCCGTCCGGATCGACCGCCTCGGTGACATCGCCCTCGGCATTGCGCCGGTAGATCCACACCGCGTCACCGCGAGAGCGTTTATGCAGGAAACCATTGCGATACTCGTAGGACGTTGGCGTCTCAGCCGGCGGAATCAGCGCCACCAGCCGTCCGACCTCGTCGTAGCGGTATTCGGTGACCGCACCCAAGGCATCCTGCTCGGCGATCAACCGCCCCGAGGAGTCATAGGCCTTGAGCTGTTCGCCACCATCCGCCGAGACTTTACTCACCAGCCGCGCACGCTCGTCGTGGACGTAAGTCTCTTCGGTGCCATCGACGTAATGCACTGCGACGCTGCCGTCGTCATTCCAGACGTAACGCGTGTCCATCTGCGAAAACGATGCCCAGTGGCGCACGCACCGCGCCGATTTCCCCGAGCGTTCCCACTCCCAGAAGAAACTCGCCCCGCCCGCCAGTTGCCGCTGCAGGATCACGTGGGCGTCGTCGTAGTCGTAACGCTCGCTG
>NZ_AKJR01000384.1:0-480 GCF_000282235.1 Pseudomonas sp. GM24
ACCGGCCAAGTGCTGGATCGCGCCGGAGATACCGACCGCGATGTACAGCTGTGGCGCGACGATCTTGCCGGTCTGGCCGACCTGCATGTCGTTCGGTACAAAACCTGCGTCGACGGCCGCGCGGGAAGCACCGACAGCAGCGCCCAGCTTGTCGGCCAGGGCGTACAGGTGTTTGAAGTTGTCGCCGTTCTGCATGCCGCGACCGCCGGAAACGACGATCTTGGCAGCGGTCAGTTCTGGACGATCGGACTTGGCCAGTTCTTCGCCAACGAAGCTCGAAGTGCTCGCATCGTGTGCAGCGCCGACTGCTTCAACAGCAGCCGAACCACCTTCAGCAGCAACCGGGTCGAAACCGGTGGTACGCACGGTGATCACTTTGATTGGCGCGGTCGACTGTACGGTAGCGATGGCGTTACCGGCGTAGATTGGACGCTTGAAAGTGTCAGCGCTTTCGACCGAGATGATCTCGGAGATCTGGTC
>NZ_AKJR01000385.1:0-533 GCF_000282235.1 Pseudomonas sp. GM24
CGAAATCGATGTCGGGTTGGGGTTTGGCTGGAGTCATTCGCTGGCACATCGGCTGGAGTTTTTCGCTGATGAGGTGGTTTGGGTCGATCACGAAAACCGGCGCACTCGATTTCCGTTGCCGAGCGTTGAAAGACCGGCGATTCACAACAGTTTGTCGCGGGCGGCGATTTTTCTTGGCGATGAACCGGAAGAACTGATCCTCGCGCTGGCCGGTGAAACGGCGCGGTTCTATCACTTTCGCGCAGGACGGCTGACGGCGATCAGCGATAGCTATGGCAACCGTCTGACGGTGCAGCGCGATCGCTCTGACCGGGTGCAGCGACTGGACAACGGCGCCGGGCGTTCGCTGCTGTTGCGCTATGACCGCGCGCAGTTGGTTGGTGTGGATTACCAGGTGTTTCGCGACGGTGCCTGGAGCACCGAACAGGCGCTGGTCAGTTACCGCTACGACGCTTATCAACACCTGATCGAGGCCAGCAACGCCGTCGGTGACAGCGAGCGTTACGACTACGACGACGCCCACGTGATCCTGC
>NZ_AKJR01000386.1:0-715 GCF_000282235.1 Pseudomonas sp. GM24
GCGTCCATCGATTACACCCTCGGCAACAACGTCGAAAACCTGATCCTGACCGGCACTGGCAACCTCAACGGTACCGGCAACTCGGTCAATAACCGTATCACCGGTAACGATGGCAATAACATCCTTGATGGCCGCACAGGCGCTGACACATTGATTGGCGGCCTCGGCAACGACACCTATATCGTCGATAACGTCGGCGACACCATCGTGGAAACCAGCACCCTGGCCGGCGAGATCGACAGTGTCTGGTCGTCGGTCGACTTCACCTTGAGCGCCAACATAGAAGCCCTCTCGCTTTCCGGTACCGCCAATCTCAACGGCACCGGCAACAGCGGCGTTAACTACATCAATGGTAATTCGGGCAACAACATCCTCGATGGCGGCGCGGGTGCCGACGTCCTGAATGGCGGCTTGGGCAATGACACTTATATCGTCGACAACATCGGCGACACGGTGACTGAAAGCAGCACGCTGGCCAGCGAAATCGACACCGTGCGCGCGTCGGTGGACTGGACCCTGGGCGCCAACCTGGAAAACCTCGTGCTCACCGGCGATGCGATCAACGGCACCGGTAACGCGCTGGACAACACTCTGACCGGTAACGCTGCAGCCAACACCCTCAATGGCGGCGCAGGTGCCGACACCATGATCGGCGGTGATGGCGTCGACACCTACTACGTCGACAACGTCGGCGATGTAGTGATCGAAACCGATG
>NZ_AKJR01000387.1:0-543 GCF_000282235.1 Pseudomonas sp. GM24
GCGGCTTCGTGGAGTTTTTTGCTGTCGACTGAGGCGTAGGGGGATGTGGTGTTGGTGTCTGATTCTGGGGGGTTGGGTGTTGGTTTTTTCATGGTAATTCTCTCTCATTGATAGTTTCAGCTGGCCCATTCGACTTCCAGGAAAAATGGGTGGCAGCTGTACGCAGGCTGGAAATCCGGGAGAGAGCAACCCGGCAGACACGAATGTCTCCCGCGCACAACCGCCATAACAGAGTGCACACAATGAAAGTGCGCAAGCATACGTTATGAAAGGCGTATCTGCTCTCTCGTGTCTTCGGGTTTCCATGCCCGGTCGCTGAATTGGCAGCGTCGCTGAATTGGCAGCGACCGCTGAATTGGCAGCGACGAACATTGAATTGGCAGCGACGAACATAGTTGGCAGCGACGAACATAGGCTAGCAGCGACGAACATAGGCTAGAGAGCGGACGTCCGACGGACAACCTGAAAACATTGTGGGAAGGTTCCGCTGATTCAGACACTTTTTTAAACACACTTCAGATCGCAGCCCTCACCCTAGCCCTC
>NZ_AKJR01000388.1:0-633 GCF_000282235.1 Pseudomonas sp. GM24
GGCCTGACGACTAACCAACCTCTCACTGATGCACCCGGTCCAAATGTGGGAGCGAGCTTGCTCGCGAAAGCGGCATCACAGAAAACATTAAAATCACAGCCCGACTTCCCGCTTTTTCTGCCCGCAAACGCAATCCTGTAAGCACGTTTAAATCACACAATCCGTTACGCCATCGGGCCTACAACACCTTGCGCCGTTACCTACGCGTACGCCAGAATCCGCCGGCTTACGCGGCTATGGGCCGGGCTATATCGTTTGCCTGTCACTGCAAATCAGTGATCGGGTTTGGTAGCCCGTCTGTAATAGCCGTGTGGCAACACCCTGTTCTGTCTCTTTGTAGAGGCCCAGTTCAATGGTGGTCATGCGTGGGGCTCACTCGTGAGCGCCGGGTTCCTATTGCAGCCGGTCTACCAACCCGCGTACGGCCACCACCCACTCGTTTGGTAGCGAGGGTGATGGTTCCTTAAACTGCGATAGGAGTTTCATCCATGTTCAAAATCACGCCCAACCCTCCAGCCACTGATCCAATCCCCCACGACCCAGCGCTCAGCCCGCAAAAGATCAAAGAAGCAACCGACCGCGCCCTCGACTACTACCTCCGACCCGAAGCCCTGGGTGCTCCACCAAGCTCGC
>NZ_AKJR01000389.1:0-520 GCF_000282235.1 Pseudomonas sp. GM24
CGAAAACCTGGTGGCCGACAAGACCCCGGTTTCGACCACGGTCACCGACACCGTCGACACCACCAATCTGTCGCTCAGTGCGACCGGTTCCGTTGCCGAGGGCGGTTCGATTGTCTACACCGCTACTTTGACCAACGCCGCCGGTTCACCAGTGACCGTGACGCTGAGCAACGGCGCCGTGATCACCATAGACGCCGGTAAAACCACCGGCACCGTCACCGTCGCAGCGCCAGCGGATGACGTATACAAAGACGCAGGCAAAGTCGAAGCAACCATTTCGACCGCGACCGGCGGCAACTTCGAGAATATGGTACCGAGCACCGCGCCGGCCGTGACCAATGTCACCGACACCATCGACACCACCACCGTGAAGCTGACGGCGACAGAGTCGGCAGCTGAAGGCGGCAACGTCACCTACACCGCGACTGTCGGCGCGCCAGTCACCGGCTCGCCGGTTGTCGTGACCCTGGCCAACGGTCAGACCATCACCATCGGTGTCGGCCAGACCACCGGTACCGCG
>NZ_AKJR01000390.1:0-831 GCF_000282235.1 Pseudomonas sp. GM24
AACCGGTTGCGCTCAGCGACAGGTTGGTGGTGTCGGCAACATCGGTAACGCTGGTCGATACCGGGGTCTTGTCGGCGACCAGATCTTCGTAATTACCACCCGAAACGCCAGTGATCGAATTCGTCAGCGGTGCGTTGCCGGTCAACGCGTCATTTGGCGCGGTGGTGGTCACGGTGCCGGTGGTTTTGCCGACTTCAATGGTGATGCTCTGACCGTTGGCCAGGGTCACCACGACAGGCGAACCGGTCACCGGCGCGCCGACAGTGGCGGTGTAAGTGACGGTGCCACCTTCAGCGACCGAGGTATCAGCCGTCAGTTTCACGGTCGAGGTATCGATAGTGTCGGTCACTTCGGTCACGGCCGGGACAGTGCTCGGCAGCAGATTCTCGAAGTTGCCGCCAGTCGCATCCTTGATGGTGACTTCGACTTTGCCTGCGTCTTTATAGACATCATCGGCCGGCGCCGGAACGGTCACGGTGCCAGTGGTTTTGCCCGCCTCGATGGTGATCACCGAGCCGTTGCTCAGGGTCACGGTGACCGGCGTGCCGGCCGGATTGGTCAGGGTCGCGGTGTAAACGATCGAACCGCCTTCCGCCACGGTGCCGGTGGCCGTCAGCGACAGGTTGGTGTTGTCGATCGAGTCGGTAATGGTGGTGGTCGCTGGCGTCGTGTTCGGCACCAGGTTTTCGAAATTGCCGCCGGTAGCGCCGGTGATAGTGGTGCTGACGGTGCTGCCATTGTTGTAAACGTCGTTGGCCGCGGTCGGCACGTTGACGCTGCCGGTGGTTTTGCCGGCGTCAATGGTGATGGTCGAACCGTTCGACAGGGTGA
>NZ_AKJR01000391.1:0-502 GCF_000282235.1 Pseudomonas sp. GM24
GCCTGCTGGCGAATGCGGTGAATCAGTCGCCATCAATAGTGACTGAGATACCGCTTCGCGAGCAGGCTCGCTCCCACATTTGGTTTTGCGTTCGCCTGGGATTCAGGCGTGTTTCTTGCGAATCCAGTACAGATAAGTACCGGCCTCTTCGTGCTGGCTCACCAACTCATGGTCGAGAAACACGCAGAACTTGGGGATATCGCGTTTGGTCGACGGGTCGGTGGCGATCACCTTGAGCAGGCCGCCAGGTACCAGGTCACGGATGTGCTGGTGCAGCATCATCACTGGCTCCGGGCAATTGAGGCCGGTGGCGTCAAGGGTGCCGTCGACCGGGGTATCGATCATTTCACTCATGATTCACTCCTGAAACTGGCCGGCATTGTCGCGCATTGCCAGGTATTCGGTCATCTGTGGCGTTACGCCACACCCTGTGTAGGAGCTGCCGAAGGCTGCGATCTTTGCTTTTTAAGATCAAAAGATCGCAGCCTGCGGCAGCTCCTAC
>NZ_AKJR01000392.1:0-80957 GCF_000282235.1 Pseudomonas sp. GM24
GCTGCTGACCCGCGAGTACGAAGCCCCGGTCGGTGAAGTCGAAACCGTCATTGCCGGTATCTGGGCCGAGTTGCTGAAAGTCGAGCGAGTAGGGCGCTTTGATCACTTCTTCGAACTGGGCGGCCATTCATTGCTGGCGGTCAATCTGGTTGCGCGCATGCGCCGGGCCGGGCTGTCGGCGGACATTCGCGTGCTGTTCGGCCAACCGACGCTGGCCGCACTGGCGGCGGCAGTAGGCGGGGAACCCGCAGCAGCGGTGCCGGCAAATCTGATTCCAGCCGATTGCCCGCGCATCACGCCCGAACTGCTGCCACTGGTGACGCTGGATCAAGCAACGATCGACCGCATCGTCGCGAGTGTCCCCGGCGGTGCGCGCAATGTTCAAGACATCTACCCGCTGGCACCTTTGCAGACCGGCATTCTGTTCCATCATCTTTCGGCTGCGCAGGGTGATCCGTATGTGCTGCAGGCGCAGTTTGCCTTTGCTGACGAGCAGCGTTTACAGGTATTCACCGAGGCACTGCAACGGGTGATCGAGCGTCATGACATTCTGCGCACCTCGCTGTTCTGGGAGGGTCTGGAAGAGCCGGTGCAAGTGGTCTGGCGTGAGGCTTCGCTGAGCTGTGAGGCCTTGCAGCTGGACGCCGAAGCGGGCGATGCGCTGAGCCAGTTGCACAGACGCTTCACCATCGATAACTACCGCATGCCCGTCACCGAGGCGCCGCTGATGCGCGTGGTGTACAGCCGTGATGCCGTCAATCAACGGGTGGTGGCGTTGTTGTTGTTCCATCATTTGGTCATGGATCACGTGGCGCTCGAGGTGTTGCAGCACGAGATGCAGGCGTTTCTGCTGGGCAACGCCGGGCAACTGAGCGAGCCAGTGCCGTATCGCAACTACGTGGCGCACACCCGCGCCGGGCTGAGCGCGCAAGAGCACGAAAGCTTCTTCCGCGAAATGCTCGGCGCGATCGATGAGCCGACCTTGCCCTATGGTCAGAATCTGGCCCATGACGGTCCCGCGCAGGAAGCGCAGTTGACGCTGGAAAACACACTCAGCCACAGCGTAAGGCAACAGGCGCGGCGCTTGGGTGTCAGCGCCGCCAGCCTGATGCACCTCGCCTGGGCGCAGGTGCTGGGGCAATTGTCCGGGCGCGACGCCGTGGTTTTTGGCACGGTTTTGCTTGGCAGATTGCAGGGCGGCGAAGGAGCGGAGCGGGCGCTGGGTGTGTTCATCAACACCTTGCCGCTGTGCATCGAGCTCAATGCGCACAGCGTTAAAGGGGCGGCGCTGGCGACCCATCAACGCTTGAGTCAGTTGCTTGCTCACGAGCACGCGCAACTGGCGCAGGTGCAGCAGTGCAGCGCGATGCCGGCGGGTACGCCGCTGTTCAGCACGCTGCTCAACTATCGTCACAGCGCCCCGGTCGGGCCGATATCCGCCGAGGTGCAAGCGGCGTGGCACGGGATGCAATTGCTCGATGCCGAGGAACACACCAACTATCGCCTGACCCTCAGCGTTGACGATCTTGGCGAAGATTTCGGCTTGAAGGTATTGGCCGGGGCTGGGATTGATGCACAGCGAATCTGCGGGTACATGCAGGGTGCATTGATGACTTTGCTGAACGCGCTGGAGCACACGCCGCACGCGGGGTTTGATCGGTTGTCGGTAGTCAGCGCCGAAGAACGTCATCAGTTACTGGTCGAGTTCAACGCCACACAACGCGAGTATCCGCAGGCGCTAACAGTGCACGCGTTGTTTGAGGGGCAAGTGGCGGCGCAACCGCAAGCGGTGGCCGCGGTGCACGGTGAGCAATCGTTGAGTTACTTTGAACTCAATGCGCAGGCCAACCGTCTGGCCCATCAGTTGATCGCGCAAGGCGTCCAGCCGGGCGACCACGTGGCTATATTGTTGCCACGTTCGCTGACGCTGCTGGTCGCACAACTGGCAATCGCCAAGTGCGCGGCGGCCTATGTGCCGCTGGACATCCATGCGCCGAGCGAGCGGCAGTCGTTCATGGTCGATGACTGCCAGGCTGTGGCACTGTTGACCTTGAGCGGTGAAGTCATCGACTACGCCGTCCGGCGCATCGATCTGGATACGTTGTCGCTGGATGAGCAATCAACGCAAAACCCGAACCTTTCGCAAACCTCGGAATCGCTGGCGTACATCATGTACACCTCCGGTTCCACGGGCACACCGAAAGGCGTGATGGTGCCGCACCGAGGCATCGGCCGGTTGGTGATCAACAACGGTTATGCCGATTTCAACCCGCAGGATCGGGTGGTGTTTGCCTCCAATCCAGCGTTCGACGCCAGCACCATGGACATCTGGGGGCCATTGCTCAATGGCGGTCGCGTCGTGGTCATCGACCATCAGACGCTGCTCGACCCGAACGCTTTCGGCCGTGAATTGAGTGCTCGCGGGGCGACGATCCTGTTCGTCACCACCGCGCTGTTCAACCAGTACGTGCAACTGATTCCGCAGGCGCTCAAAGGCTTGCGTATGCTGTTGTGTGGCGGCGAGCGGGGCGATCCAGCGGCGTTCCGGCAGTTACTGGCAGAGGCGCCAGCGCTGCGTATCGTGCACTGCTACGGTCCGACCGAAACCACTACATACGCGACCACCTTCGAGGTGCGCGAAGTCTCGGAAAACGCCGAGAGCGTGCCGATTGGCGGGCCGATCGGCAACACGCAGGTTTACCTGTTGGATGCCCATCAACAACCGGTGCCGATGGGCGTGACCGGTGAGTTGTATATCGGCGGTGAGGGTGTGGCGCTGGGCTATCTGAACCGGCCGGATCTGACTGCCGAGAAATTCCTTCGCGATCCATTCAGCGATAAACCCGGCGCGCTTCTGTACCGTACGGGCGACCTCGCGCGTTGGCTGGCGCCGGGGCAACTCGATTGCATCGGACGGAACGACGATCAGGTGAAGATTCGCGGCTTCCGTATCGAGCTGGGCGAAATCGAAAACCACCTGCTCAGCTGTGCCGGGGTCAAGGAAGCGGTTGTGCTGGCTCGCCAGGACAGTCAACAAACTACGCGTCTGGTGGCGTATTACACCGCTCACGCTGAACAGCTGGACAGCGCCGGGCTACACAAGCAGTTGCAAGCACGACTGCCGGAATACATGGTGCCGTCAGCGTGGGTGCAACTGGATAGGTTGCCGCTGAACAACAATGGCAAGGTTGATCGCAAAGCCTTGCCCAAGCCTGACGACGCTACGTTACTCAGCCGCGAATACACAGCACCACAAGGTGAGCTGGAAACCGCACTGGCGCAGATCTGGGCCGAAGTGCTGCAAGTCGAGCAGGTCGGCCGTCACGATCATTTCTTCGAACTCGGCGGTCATTCGCTGTTGGCGATGCGCATGGTTTCGCTGATCCGTCAGCGCCTCGGCGTCGAACTGGCGCTGAGTGATCTGTTTGCCGATGCGCAATTGAGTGCGGTTGCTGAAGTATTGAGCCGCGCCGGGCGCAGCGCGCTAGCGGACATTGTGCCTGCACCGCGTGATCGACCGCTGCCGATGTCCTTTGCCCAGCAACGTCTGTGGTTCCTCGCGCAAATGGCCGGTGGCAACTCGGCGTACAACATTCCTCTCGGCCTGCGCCTGCGCGGTCACCTCGACGACGACGCCCTGCAAGCGGCGCTGGCACGGATTGTCGCTCGTCACGAAACCCTGCGCAGCCGTTTCATCCGCCTCGACGACACTGCGCAGGTATCGATTGCCCCGGTCGACAGCGGTTTGCTTTTGCGCGTGGACGACCTGCGCCAAGCCTTGCAAGCCGAGCTCACCTTGCAGGGATTGATGGCGCAGGAAGCCTCGACAGCGTTTGATCTGCAGAATGATTCGCTGATTCGTGGGCGACTGGTGCGCTTGGCCGACGATCATCATGTGCTGTTGCTGACCGTGCACCACATCGTCGCCGATGGCTGGTCGATGGGCGTGCTGACGGCTGAGTTGATGGCGTTGTATCAAGCGTTCAGCCAGGGTCAGCCTGATCCGCTGCCAGCGCTGACGCTGCAATATGGCGACTACGCCGTGTGGCAGCGCCGCTGGCTCAGCGAGGAGGTGCTGCGGCGGCAAAGCGAGTACTGGCAGCAAACCCTCGACGGTGCGCCGGCCGTGTTGACGCTGCCCACCGATCGCCCGCGTCCGGCACAACAGGATTACACCGGCGGCAACGTCGACGTGCTGCTGGACCCGCGCCTGAGCGCGGGGCTCAAGGCCTTGAGCCAACGTCACGGCGTGACCCTGTTCATGACCATGATGAGCGCCTGGGCGCTGCTGATGAGTCGTCTGTCCGGGCAAACCGATGTGGTGATCGGTACGCCGGTGGCCAATCGCACTCGCACAGAAGTCGAAGGCCTGATTGGCATGTTCGTCAATACGCTGGCCTTGCGCATCGACACCTCGGGCGCGGTGAACGTCGAAGCGCTACTGGCGCGGGTCAAGGCGCAGACACTGGCGGCGCAGGCGCATCAGGATCTGCCGTTCGAGCAAGTGGTGGAAATCGCCCGGCCGCTGCGCAGCCTGGCGCACAGCCCGCTGTTCCAGACCACGCTGAACTGGGACAGCAGCGTCGGCCCGCAACTGGCGTTGGCTGATCTGACGCTGGAGGGCGTGGCCGGGCCGGGCGATGTCGCCAAGTTTGACCTGACGCTGACACTGGGCGAGGTCAATGGAGCGATTCGCGGCACGCTGAACTACGCCACGGCGCTGTTCGATGCGCTGACGATCAAGCGTTATATCGGCTACTTCGAACGTCTGCTCGAAGCGATGATTGGCGGTGAGCAAACGGTACTGGAACAGGTACCGTTGCTGGCGGCGGATGAGCGCCAGCGTTTGCTGTACGACTTCAACGCCACGGTGCGTGACTACCCGCAAACACTGACCGTGCACGGGATTTTCCAGCAGCAGGCGGCGGCGCATCCCAAAGCGGTGGCGGCGGTGCATGGCGCGCATTCGCTGAGTTACTTTGAGCTGAATGCCCAAGCCAACCGCCTGGCCCATCATCTGATCGCCCACGGCGTGCAGCCGGGCGATCACGTGGCGATCCTGCTGCCACGTTCGCTGGAGTTGCTGGTCGCGCAACTGGCCATTGCCAAATGCGCGGCGGCCTACGTGCCGCTGGACATCAACGCACCGAGCGAGCGCCAGGCGTTCATGGTTGAGGATTGCCGAGCGGTGGCGCTGTTGACCCTCAGCAGCGAAGTCATCGACTACACCGCACCGCGCATCGATCTGGACACGCTGACCCTCAACGGCCAGCCGACGCACAACCCCAACCTGGTGCAGTCCTCCGAAATGCTGGCGTACATCATGTACACCTCCGGCTCGACCGGCACGCCGAAAGGGGTGATGGTGCCGCACCGGGGCATCGGCCGCTTGGTGCTCAACAACGGTTATGCCGATTTCAATGCGCAGGATCGTGTGGTCTTCGCCTCGAACCCGGCGTTCGATGCGAGCACCATGGACATCTGGGGGCCGCTGCTCAATGGCGGTCGCGTGGTGATCATCGACCATCAAACGCTGCTTGATCCGAATGCCTTCGGCCGTGAACTGAGTGCCAGTGGCGCGACGATCCTGTTCGTCACCACCGCGCTGTTCAACCAATACGTGCAACTGATCCCGCAGGCGCTCAAGGGCCTGCGGATGCTGCTGTGCGGCGGTGAGCGTGGCGATCCGGCGGCGTTCCGGCGACTGCTGGCCGAGGCCCCGGCATTGCGCATCGTGCATTGCTACGGCCCGACCGAAACCACCACGTACGCCACGACATTCGAAGTGCGTGAAGTGGCGGAAAACGCCGAGAGCGTGCCGATTGGCGGACCGATCGGCAACACGCAGGTGTACGTGCTCGACGCGTATCAGCAACCGGTGCCGATGGGCGTGACCGGCGAGCTGTACATCGGCGGGCAGGGCGTGGCGCTGGGTTACCTGAACCGGCCGGATCTGACCGCCGAGAAATTCCTCCGCGATCCGTTCAGCGAGACGCCGGGCGCGTTGCTTTATCGCACCGGTGACCTCGCGCGCTGGCTGGCGCCGGGACAACTCGATTGCATCGGCCGCAACGATGATCAGGTGAAGATTCGTGGTTTCCGCATCGAGCTGGGAGAAATCGAGAGTCGCCTGCTGAACTGCGCGGGGATCAGGGAAGCCGTGGTGCTGGCGCGCCGCGACGGCCAGGACGCCACGCGTCTGGTGGCGTATTACACGGCACACGATGGCGTCTTGGACAGCGCTGAACTGCACGCTCAGTTGCACGCACGCCTGCCGGAATACATGGTGCCCACCGCGTGGGTGCAACTCGATGTGTTACCACTGAATAACAACGGCAAGGTTGACCGCAAGGCACTGCCGGCACCGACCCAGGAGGCGCTGCTCAGTCGGGTCTACGAGGCGCCGGCCAATCCACTGGAAATCAGCCTCGCACAGGTCTGGGCCGAGGTGTTGCAGGTCGAACAGGTCGGCCGTCACGACAACTTCTTCGAACTCGGCACCTTCTTCGAACTCGGCGGCCATTCATTGCTGGCCATGCGCATGCTCTCCCAGGTGCGCCAGCAATTGGGCGTGGAGCTGGCGCTGGCTGATCTGTTTGCCAATCCGGAATTGGCGGCGGTCGCCAACGTATTGAGTCAGGCCGAACGCAGCAGCTTGCCGCCGATTCTGCCGGCGCCGCGCGATCAGGCGCTGCCGCTGTCGTTCGCCCAGCAACGCTTGTGGTTCCTCGCGCAGATGGGCGGCGGTAATACCGCTTACAACATTCCCTTGGGCCTGCATTTGCGTGGACGACTCGACGCAGAGGCGCTGCACCGGGCATTGGCGCGGATCGTCGCGCGTCACGAAAGCCTGCGCAGTCGATTCGCGCAATTGAACGACGAAGCACAGGTGCTGATTGCCCCGGTCGACAGTGGCCTGTCGCTGATTGAGGAGGATTGGCGACAACAGCCGCAGACCGACGAGGCCTTGCGTGCGCTGATCGAAACTGAAGCGCGCGGACCGTTCAATTTGCAGGACGGTCCGTTGATTCGCGGACGGTTGCTGCGTCTGGCCGATGAGCACCATGTGCTGTTGTTGACGATGCACCACATCATCTCCGACGGCTGGTCGATGGGCGTGCTGACCCGTGAATTGATGGCGCTGTATCAGGCGTTCAGTCACGGCGAGGACGATCCGCTGCCGCCGCTGGCCTTGCAATACGCCGACTACGCGGTGTGGCAGCGGCGCTGGCTCAGCGGCGAGGTGCTGCAGCGTCAAAGCGACTATTGGCAGCAGACCTTGGCCGGCGCTCCGGCGTTGCTGAGCCTGCCGACGGACCGTCCGCGTCCGGCGCAACAGGATCACCACGGCGGCAGTGTCGAGATCGTGCTGGACGAGCAGACCAGCGCCGGCCTGAAGGCGTTGTGTCAGCGTCATGCCGTGACACCGTACATGGTGCTCATGAGCGCCTGGGCAATGTTGCTCGCGCGCCTGTCCGGGCAGTCCGATGTGGTCATTGGCTCGCCGGTAGCCAACCGTACCCGCGCCGAGATCGAAGGGCTGATCGGCATGTTCGTCAACACCTTGGCGCTGCGCATCGATACCTCGGGCGATCTGACCGGTGCGGCGCTGCTGGCGCGGGTCAAGGTGCAGACTCTGGCCGCGCAGGCGCATCAGGATCTGCCGTTCGAACACGTGGTGGAAATCACCCGACCGCTGCGCAGCCTTTCCCACACACCGTTGTTCCAGACCCTGGTGTGCTGGGACAGCAGCGTGGCGCCCGCCCTGGCACTGGACGGTCTCACGCTGGAAGGCGTGGCCGGGGAAAATCACTTTGTGAAGTTCGACCTGTCGCTGAGCCTCGGTGAGAACCCGCAAGGCATCCGTGGCGCGCTGCGCTACGCCACGGCGTTGTTCGATGAGTCGACCGTGCGGCGTTTTGTCGGTTACTTGCAGCGCTTGCTGGCGGCGCTGGTCAGTGATGATCAGGCGCTGTTGGCGCAGGTCAACCTGCTTGCGCCGGAAGAGCAGCAGCGCTTGCTCGGCGATTTCAACGCAACGGCGGTTGATTGCCCGGTCGAGCAACCGATCCAGAGCCTGTTTGAAGCACAGGTACGTCGTCAGCCGGACGCCATCGCCGTGCAGTCGGGCGAACACAGCCTGACGTATCGCGAGCTGAACACGCGTGCCAACCGTCTTGCGCACCATTTGCGCGAGCAGGGCGTGGGGCCGGATGCGCGAGTGGCGCTGTGTGTAGAGCGTGGGCTTGATCTGGTGGTGGGGTTGCTCGGCATTCTCAAGGCCGGTGGTGCTTATGTGCCGCTGGATCCGGCTTATCCGGCGGAGCGCCTGGACTTTATGCTCAGGGACTGCGCGCCGGTGGCGGTGCTGGTGCAGACGGCCACCCGTGCGCTGTTTGCCGGGACCGACGTGGCCGTGATCGACTTTGACCAATGCAGCTGGCACGAGCAAGCGGAGAGCAATCCGCAGGTGCCCGGCCTGACCCCTGCGAATCTGGCGTACATGATCTACACCTCGGGTTCGACCGGCACACCGAAAGGCGTAATGCTCGAGCATCGCGGCCTGTGCAATCTGGTGCATTGGGGCTCGCAGATTTGCCCGCCGAGCACGGACGGCGCGCTGTTGCAAAAAGCGCCGTTCAGTTTCGATGGTTCGGTGTGGGAGTTCTTCTGGCCGCTGACCGCCGGTGTGCGTCTGGTGCTGGCACGGCCGGGCGGCCATCGGGAACCGGCGTATCTGGCGCAAGTGATTCGTCAGCAACGTGTGACGGTGGTCAAGTTTGTGCCGGCGCTGTTGCAGCAGTTTGTTGAACTGCAGGATGTCAGTGAATGCACCAGCCTCACCGATGTGTTCTGCGGTGGCGGCGAACTCACCGCGGCGCTGGCCGCTGCTGTGCGCCAGCACCTGCCGTGGGTGCGCCTGCATAACGTGTATGGCCCGACCGAAGCCACGGTTGACAGCACGGCGTGGACCCTGGAACCGCACATGCCGGTGCCAACGTCTGAATTGCCGATCGGCAAAGCCATCTGCAACACGCGTCTGTATGTACTCGATGCCCATGACCAACCGGTGCCGCTCGGCGTCATTGGCCAGTTGCACATCGGCGGCATCGGCGTGGCGCGCGGTTACATGGGGCTGCCGCAGATGCAGGCCGAGCGCTTTATCGACAGTCCGTTTGTGGCCGGTGATCGCCTGTACCGCACCGGCGATCTGGTGCGATACCGCGCTGACGGCAACCTCGAATTCCTCGGGCGCGACGACTTCCAGGTCAAGCTGCATGGCTTGCGTCTGGAACTCGGTGAAATCGAAGCGCGGTTGATCCAGCACCCGGATGTGCGCGAGGTGGTCGTGCTGATGCGCGACGAGCGTCTGGTCGCGTATTTCACGGTGCGCGAGGGCAGTGCAGCGCCCACGATCGACACGCTGCGCGCGTTCATCCTCGAACAATTACCCGAGTACATGGTGCCGGGCGCGTTTGTTGCGCTCGACGTTTTACCGTTGAGTCCCAACGGCAAGATCGACCGTCAGGCGCTGCCGGCACCGGGCATCGACGCGGTGCTCAGCCGCCACTACGAAGCGCCGCAAGGCGAGGTCGAAAGCTTGCTCGCGCAGGTCTGGGGTGAAGTGCTGAATGTCGAGCGGGTCGGACGTCACGACAACTTCTTTGAGTTGGGCGGGCATTCGCTGTTGGCGATTCGTCTGGTCAACCTGCTGCAACGTGCGGGGCAGCAGGTGACGCTGGCGCAGTTGTTCCAGCGGCCGAGTGTCGAGTCGCTGGCGGCGCTGCTCAGTCAGCACCATGCCGTGCCCGCACAGCCGGAAGGACTGGTCGTGGTGCGACCGGGCGAAGGCGGCAATGCGCTGTTCCTGATCCATGAATTCAGCGGTCGGGACGTGTATTTCCCGGCATTGGGCCTGCATATCGAGGGCGAGTTTCCGATTTACGGTTTGCCCGGTGTGCCGCTGGGGCAGCCGCAACTGCGTACCCTTGAATGCATGGCCGCGCGGATGGTCGGGATCATCCGCTCGGTGCAGCCGCATGGGCCGTATCGTCTGGCCGGGTGGTCGTTTGGCGGCTTGCTGGCGTATGAAATCGCCCAGCAATTGCTCGGTCTCGATGAGGCGGTAGCGTTTGTCGGCCTGCTCGATACCTACGCGCCACATCCGGCCAGTCAGGATAAAACCCGCTGGAGCGGCGCGCATCGCGACAAGCGTCAATTGCTTGAACACTGCCGCGCGCGTTCGCAGATGCGTGGAGAAGAAGGGCTGCCAGCGATGGCTGAGGTCGAGCGGCTGGAGGCTGAAGTCGAGCTCATCGCCTTCGATGAACTGTTCCAGCGCTGCTGCGAACAGCAATTGCCTGACCCGGAACTGGCCGCACTGAGCGCAGCGGATGCCTGGAGTTACTTTGATCGTGAGGCCGCTCATGGCCTGGCGCTGGCGCATTACCGGGTCAGCCCGGCCAGCCAGCCGGTGCACTTGTTCCGCGCTCAGGCACTGATGCCGGGGCAGGCACAGCCGAGTCCGAGCCGTGGCTGGGAGAACAAGGTCGGTACAGGTTTGCTGCGCTGCATCGATGTGCCAGGGGATCACCGCAGCATGATGAAAAACCCGGATGTCCAGGCACTCGGCCAGGCCTTGAGTCAGGCCATGGCCGCTGCGCAGGCCCCGCAACCACAGGCTTATCAACCCGTGTTGACGATCCAGAGCGGGCACGCCGGGCATGCGCCGATCTTTTGCGTGCCGGGGGCGGGCGACAGTGTCACCGGGTTCATTCACCTCACCGAAGCCTTAGGCCCGGAATGGCCGATCTTTGGTCTGCAACCGCGCGGGCTCGATGGCAGCGGCGTGCCGCACAGTCAGGTGGAAGCGGCGGCGAGGTGTTATCTGCAAGCCGTCGAGCAGTTGTATCCGCAAGGTCCGGTGCACTTGATCGGCCATTCGTTCGGCGGTTGGGTCGCGCATGCCATGGCCGCGCAGTTGCAGGCGACCGGGCGTGAGGTAGCGTCGTTGACCCTGATCGACAGCGAAGCCCCCGGTGGCAATGGCACGGCGGGCAAACCGTATACGACTACCGCCGCGCTGGAACGCTTGATCGAGACGCTGCAACTGTCCAGCGGCAAGTCGTTGGGCATCGATCCGCTGGCGTTCGCCGAGGCTGACGACACCACGCAAATGCGCCTGTTGCACGAGGGCATGGTGCGCGCCGGTGTGTTGTCTGCGCGTTCGTCAGCGCAGGCCATGCACGGCCCGGTGCGCACCTTCGCCACAGCCTTGCGCACGGTCTATCAACCGCAACTGGCCTACAGCGGGCCGGTGCGGCTGGCGCTGGTCGATGACCCGACGCTGGATGCGTGGGGCAATCAGCGCGAGCAAGCGGCGATGGTCGAAGGCTGGCAGCGTCAGGTGACGGATCTGGCGGTGTGGTACGGGCCGGGCAACCACTTCACGATTCTCAAGGCGCCCAACGTCTTCAGTCTCGCGGCGTGGTGGCATGACGGCCTGAAAGTGCCGGCCGGCCAAGTGGTTTCCTGATTGTTGTTTATCTACCAGAGCCCGGCCGCTGGCCGGGCTCACCCCTGAACGGACTTGTGGTCATTTATGGAAAAGTCGAAGTTGCGCAAAGTCGGTATGGGTCTGGCGCTAGTGGCAGTAGCGGGATTGGCGTTCTACGCGGTGCAAGCACCGGCCGAGGCGCCGCAATACCTGACCGCGCCTGTGGAGCGCGGTGATATTGAAAACGCGGTGCTGGCCACCGGGTTGCTCGAAGGCATCAAACAAGTGGACGTCGGTGCGCAGGTGTCCGGGCAATTGAAGTCGCTCAAGGTCAAGGTTGGCGACAAGGTAAAGAAGGGGCAGTGGCTGGCGGAAATCGATCCGCTGGTGCTGCAGAACACCCTGCGTCAGGCCCAGGTCGATGAGGAGAACCTGCAAGCGCAGAAACGCGCCACTCAGGCTCAACTGAGGCAGACCAAAGCGATTTACGAGCGCTACAAGAACCTGCAGGACGACGCGTCGATCTCGCGCCAGGATTTCGAAAATGCCGAGTCGAACTATCAGGTACAACAGGCCAACCTGATGTCGCTGGACGCGCAGATCAAAAGTGCGCACATCCAGATCGACACGGCCAAGGTCAATCTGGCGTATACGCGGATTGTCGCGCCGATCGATGGCGATGTGGTCGGCGTGGTCACTCAGGAAGGCCAGACGGTGATCGCCAGCCAACTGGCGCCGGTCCTGCTGAAACTGGCGGATCTGGACACCATGACGGTCAAGGCGCAGGTGTCCGAAGCCGATGTGATTCACATTGCCCCGGGGCAGGAGGTGTATTTCACCATTCTCGGTGAGGACAAACGCTACTACGCGAAACTGCGCGGCACCGACCCGGCGCCGCAGAACTTTCTTGAAACACCGCCCGCCGGCACGCCAAAGCAAAGCAGCGCGGTGTTCTACAACGCCTTGTTCGAGGTGCCGAACCCCGACCATCGTTTGCGCATATCGATGACCGCGCAGGTGCGCATTATCCTCGACACCGCCAAGGCTGTGCTGACCGTGCCGGTCGCGGCGCTTGGCCCGCGCAACGCCGATGGCAGTTTTCCGGTACGGGTGCTCGACGCCAAGGGCCACGCGCAATCGCGCAATGTGCAAACCGGGATCAACAACAACGTCAAAGTGCAGATCAATGCCGGGCTGGCGGAAGGCGATCGCGTAGTCATCGGTGATCCGCTGACGAATGTGGCGGGGGCCTGAGCATGACCGAGCCACTGCTACAGCTCACCGGTATCACCCGCAGTTTCACCGCCGGTGACCGCGAATTTCTCGCGCTGAACAACATCAATCTGACGATCAATGCCGGGGAAATGGTCGCGATCATTGGCGCCTCGGGCTCGGGCAAATCGACCCTGATGAACATCCTCGGTTGCCTCGATTACGCCACTGCCGGCAGCTACAAGATCAACGGCCAGGAAACCCGCGATCTGGACAACCAGGCCCTGGCCGAGCTGCGCCGCGACTACTTCGGTTTCATCTTCCAGCGCTACCACTTGCTGCCGCATTTGAGCGCGATGCACAACGTCGAGATGCCGGCGATTTACGCCGGGACGCCGCAGCTTCAGCGCCACGCCCGCGCCCGCGAGTTGTTGGCGCGACTGGGTCTGGAAGGGCATTTGACGCATCGGCCGAGCCAGCTCTCCGGCGGTCAGCAGCAGCGGGTGAGTATCGCCCGCGCCTTGATGAATGGCGGCGAGGTGATCCTCGCCGATGAGCCGACCGGCGCACTCGACACGGCCAGCGGCAAGGAGGTCATGCGCATCCTGCTGGAGCTGCACGCGGCGGGGCATACGGTGATTCTGGTGACCCACGACCCGAAAGTCGCCGCCAACGCCGAGCGCATCATCGAAGTCAGCGACGGCGAAATCCTCAGCGACCGCACCAACGAGCGCGACACCACGCACCTGCTCAGCGAAGAACCGGTGGCACCGAAAGCGGCTGCGTCACGGCGCCTGGTCGCCAGCCTCGGGCTGTTCAAAGAAGCGTTCGCCATGGCCTGGGTGGCGTTGATTTCCCATCGCATGCGCACCTTGCTGACCATGCTCGGCATCGTCATCGGCATTACTTCCGTGGTGTCGATCTCGGCGGTCGGCGAGGGCGCGAAGAACTACGTGCTCAAGGACATCGCCGCCATCGGCAGCAACACCATTGATGTCTATCCCGGCAGCAGTTACGGCGACAAACGTGCAGCGGCCATCGAAACCCTGACGCCGGCCGATGTCACCGCGCTGAATCAGCTGTATTACGTCGACAGCGCCACGCCAATGATCGGCCGCAGCCTATTGCTGCGCTATCGCAATATCGACCTCGACGCCCAAGTCAACGGCGTCAGCGATCAGTACTTCAAGGTGCGCGGGATCAAAATGGCTGCGGGCATCCCGTTCAGCGAAAGCGATGCGCGGCGCCAGGCGCAGGTGGTGGTCATCGATCACAACACCCGCCAGCGTTTGTTCGGGCAAGACGTGGATCCGTTGGGGCAGGTGATCCTGATCGGCAACCTGCCGTGCACGGTGATCGGCGTGGCCGCGCAGGATAAAAGCCTGTTCGCCTCGGGCAAGACCCTGAATGTCTGGGTGCCTTATGAAACGGCGGCCGGGCGGGTATTGGGCCAGCGTTATCTGGACAGCATCAGCGTGCGCATGAAGGACGGCCAGCCGAGCAAAGTCGTGGAAGAACACGTCACCCAACTGCTGCTGCAACGCCACGGTACCAAGGATTTCTTCACCAACAACCTCGACAGCGTCTTGCAGACCGTGCAGAAAACCAGCCGTTCGCTGGCATTGCTACTGTCGCTGATTGCAGTGATTTCCCTGGTGGTCGGCGGTATCGGGGTGATGAATATCATGCTGGTATCGGTGACCGAGCGGACTCGCGAGATTGGTATTCGCATGGCGGTGGGGGCGCGGCAGTCGGACATTCGTCAGCAGTTTCTGGTGGAGGCGGTGATGGTGTGTCTGTTGGGCGGGGCCATTGGGATTTCCCTGTCGTATGCGATCGGGCATCTGTTTTCGGTGTTTATCAAGGAATGGGAGATGGTGTTTTCGCTGGCGTCGGTGCTGACGGCGGTGGTGTGCTCGACGTTGATCGGGATTGTGTTCGGGTTTGTGCCGGCGCGGAATGCTTCGCGGCTTGATCCGATTGAGGCGTTGGCGCGGGATTAAAAGCGAACCCTCTCCCAGAGGGAGAGGGGACTGACCGCGGTGTTCTTTCGAGGTGCGCCGACCTGGAATATCGCGTCGAACTCAGGCTCGAAAACTACACAAATCTGCTCCCTTTCCCCCTCGCCCCCTTGGGGGAGAGGGCTGGGGTGAGGGGGTAGCGATCCAGAGCCGTGCACAAAACCCACGTTTATCACGCCGCACTCGATCCCAACGCCTCCAACGGCGAATACATCCAGCGCATCAACGAATGCCGCCCGCTGATGCCCAATTTGATCGCCGCGCGTTTCAGATAGCTCTCCACGGTGTTGACCTTCAACGCCAACTGCTCGGCCAGTTCCGGCGCCGTGCGGCCGGCGAGCAGGCCGACGCACACTTCGGTTTCGCGATTCGACAGGCTCAGCCCCAGTTGCTCCAGGCGCTCGTCAAAGCGCAGGCGCAAGGTTTCCAGGCCGCTGCCTTCGGCTGTTTCGGACGGGGTTTGCGGTTCAAGGGTGGCCGGTTGCAGGGCGTTGATGTGTTTTTCCACCATCGGCAGCAGTACCGGGGAGATGTCCTGCAACAGGCTGCGCTCATGCGCGGAAAAGCGCTGCGACTCGCCGTTGCGGTATACCGAAATCACGTAGCGGTAGCCATCCTTGCGCCGGGTCAGGTGCAGTTGCGAGGCGTCCGCGCTGGTCGCAGCCGGCGGATTCTGTAAGTGGTGGGCCGCCGCACTGTGTTCGGAAAACACCGTTTCGGCGAGCAGGGCCGGCTCTTTCAGTGGCTCCGGCTCACTGCGGCTCGACGCGCGGCTCACCGGTTCGACACGCATCTGCCGGATGTGCGTGGCGTCTACCGCCAGTTGCGTCAGGATCAGGTCATGCAGCATGCGCGGAAAGTGCCGGCTGCCGGTGCTGGCGATGACCTTGCCGATGTGGGGGAACAAGTGTGAATTCATATGCGTGTCATCCCTGAGAGGCGTTAATTCAAAAACGTCTGCAGCACTGTCGACGATCTCCTTGGTCGACGAAATACCGCAGACTTGGATCCTATCCTAGTACAACGTTTGAGCTTCTGTTTAATGAAGGTGTTATTAGCTAATAACCCTGATTTTGCTGGATTCAATGCGGGAGCGAAGAGAACACCGTCGCTGAATTGTCCTTTTCAGGTTGACGGTGAAACGCGTTTGAACCGATTTATCCCCTTTCGATGCGTCAGTAACCTGTACACAACTTGAACGCAACAACAACTTTCCAACATTGAAAAGGGACGCCCATCATGACCACTCCAACCTACAACCGCCTGAACAAAGACGACGCTATCGTGCTGCTGGTCGACCACCAGACCGGCCTGATTTCTCTGGTGCAGGACTTCTCGCCCAACGAATTCAAGAACAACGTGCTGGCCCTGGCCGATCTGGCCAAGTTCTTCGAACTGCCGACCATCCTCACCACCAGTTTCGAACAAGGCCCGAACGGCCCGCTGGTGCCGGGAATTGAAAGAGATGTTCCCGGATGCGCCGTACATCGCTCGCCCAGGTCAGATCAACGCCTGGGACAACGAAGACTTCGTCAAAGCGATCAAGGCCACCGGGCGCAAGCAGATCATCATTGCCGGTGTGGTCACGGATGTCTGCGTAGCGTTCCCGACCTTGTCGGCGCTGGCAGAAGGGTTTGAGGTGTTTGTGGTCACCGACGCTTCCGGCACCTTCAACACCACCGTGCAACAAGCGGCGTGGAGTCGCATGACCCAGGCCGGTGCACAGATGATGAACTGGTTCTCGGTGGCCTGTGAGCTGCACCGCGACTGGCGCAACGACATTGAAGGCTTGGGCAATCTGCTGTCGCAGCGCATCCCCAACTACCGCAACCTGATGAACAGCTACTCGGCGCTGACCGCACAGCAGAAGTAAGCCGACGTGCTGCAAACGAAAAGCCTGCCCTGAAAAGCAGGCTTTGTCGTGTCTGCACTTTAAAGCGCTGGCAGCGTTGCGATGGGGTTACTTCAGGTTATGGCTGAAGAACTCGGTCAATTTGGCGAAGGGAATCAGGTTGATCCGGTCGTACAAGTCGACATGGCCGGCCCCTGGAATGATCAGCAGCTCTTTGGGTTCGGCCGCGCGCTGGTACGCGTCTTCACTGAACTCGCGGGAGTGCGCCTGAGCACCGGCGATGAACAGCAGCGGGCGCGGGGAGATGCTCTCGATGTCATTGAACGGGTAGAAGTTCATGAACTTCACATTGCTGATCAGCGTCGGCATGGTGGTGGTCTGCGGCGAAGCATCGGCCGGGGTGACCTGGCCACGCGGGGTGCGGTAGAAATCGTAGAACTCGTCCCCCACGGCATTACCGGTGAGTTTGAGCGGTGTGCCGCCGGTGTAGCGGACCGGGCCGCCCCAGGACTGCGCGTCACGCTGCAGCGCCGCCTGTTCAATGATCGATTGGCGTTGCGCTGGCGTGAGCGAATGTTTGAGGCCGTTGCGGTTGGCAGCACCCATGTCGTACATGCTGACGGTGGCAATCGCCTTCAAACGTGGGTCGATCTTGGCGGCGCTGATGGCGAAACTGCCGCTGCCGCAAATACCGATAACACCTATACGTTCGCGATCGACCAGTGAGCGAGTGCCGAGAAAGTCCACCGCCGCGCTGAAGTCTTCGGCATAAATGTCCGGCGCAACCGACTGGCGTGGCAGGCCTTCGCTTTCGCCCCAGAAGGACAAGTCGAACGACAGCGTGACGAAACCCTGTTCCGCCATTTTGGTCGCGTAGAGATTGGCGCTTTGCTCTTTCACTGCGCCCATCGGGTGGCCGACGATGATCGCGGCATTTTTTGACTGTGGGTCAAGGTTCTTCAGGCTGAACAGATTGCCAGCGACCTTCATTCCGTACTGGTTCTTGAAGGTGACCTTTTCCACGGTCACTTTATCGCTGGTGTAGAAGTTGTCTGCGCCGTTCGACATATCGGCTCCCATGGCTGAAAAAGTACTGAAGAGCAGCCCGAAGGCCAAGCAAAAACCTTTCACTGGAATGTCCTTGCGATTGAGGGTTTATTCGTCTGAGCCTGTGCACGAACATTCTCTCGATCAGCGCCTCGGCGCCGAAGTGCATTCCTCTGGATTGCTTGCCTGATCCACTGAATCTGGATTTTTAACGCCACGCGCATCCGCCGCGGCCGTTTGGCGCGGCGCGCAGAGTAGATATGGCGGCGATGAGAGGGCGGGATGGGATATGGATTACGCAGAGGATTCAGTGCTGGCCTCGACCAATCCGCTTTCAGCCTGACGACCGCTGCGCTGGGTTTCCGGAACCCCGACCCCAAGCAACACAACTGCTACTGCCGCAATAGCGGCCAGGGTCAGAAACGCCGCGCTGTAACCAGCCTCCTGCACAACGAACCCGGCGAGGCCGTTGCTCAACGCCGCGCCCAGCCCGAAGACCGTGGTCAGTGCGCCAAGGCTAATGTTGAAGTGCCCGGTGCCCTGCGTGAGGTCTTTGACCATGATCGGAAACAAAGCGCCGAACAGACCCGCGCCGACGCCGTCGAGCATCTGCACAGCGACCAGCCAATAAGCATCGTCCGACAGCGTATAGAGCACACCGCGCAATGGCAGGATCAGAAAACCGGCTAGCAGCAGCGGTTTGCGTCCCCACAGGTCGGCTTTCGCCCCGACCAGTAATGCCGCCGGCACCATCACCAGTTGCGCCGCGACGATGCAGGCCGAGGTCAGCGGCGTGGCCATCTGCAGATTGGCTTGCGCGAGTTTTTGACTCACCAACGGCAACATCGCCGCATTGGCGAGATGGAACAGTGCACAGCAAATGGCGAACAGCAACAGCGGCCGGTTGCTCAGCAGCACCGACAAACCGGAAGGCTGACGATGCCCAGCGTCGGCCGGATCCAGTCCGCGGGCCAGATCATGGTCGATGGCTGCTGGCGAAACGCAGGCGATGGCAATGACACTGGCCAGGGCCATGGCCGCCATTAGATAAAACACCGCCACCGGGCCGAACAGATACGCGAACACCCCGGCCAGCAGGGCGGCGCAGGCATTGCCGGCATGATTGAAGGTTTCGTTGCGCCCGGTTCGCCGCGTGAACGCTCGTGGCCCGGTCATGCCCAGGGTAATTGCGCAAATGGCCGGGGCGAATATAGAAGCGGCCATCGCACTCAGGGTTTGCGTCAACGCCACCCACGTGAAGGACGTCACGAACGGCAGCAGCAGGCAACTGCCGGTCACCAGCAGCGCGGCGATCGCAATCAACGCACGTTTGCGCCGGCTGTTGTCGACCCAGGCGCCGGCCGGCGTCTGGGTGATCAGTGCAGCGACCCCAGCAATGGTCATCACCAGGCCAATGCTGGCCGGCTCCCAGTGATGCACCGCCAGTAAGTAAATGGCCAGATAGGGGCCGAGACCGTCGCGCACGTCGGCGAGGAAAAAATTCAGGCTGTCCAGTGACAGGTTGTTGCGGCGATCGAGGTCAGCGGCCACGGCGGTGTCTTCAATGTTAGAGGTTTGCGGATGGATTCAACCTCAGCAAGCCTAATGACCTGCGGCCGTGAATATAAGTTGCAAGCTGCTGCCGTGTCGTTGCGAAACAACGCCTAAGGCCTGAAAACGACGTTCCGTCATACGGTTGCTGCACGTTCGACGCGCTACTTGTATCCTTTCGCCGGTCGAGGACATACGACCGCTGTTATTGCCTTGAATCAGTAACGGCCGGAACCGGAAACCGGACTTTCCATTAGGTACTTTCGTGAAGCGTGATACCCACCTCGTCATTCTCTTGTTGCTGGTCATCGGCTGCTCCCTGGCGTCGCTGACCATCTGGAAAGTGCTGTCTTCGCGCGATCGCGCGCTGGAGGAAGTCAACGTGCACGGGTTGAACCTGACCCAGGCACTCGAGACCTATTCCGAAGGCATTGTCCGGCAAAGTTCGCTGCTGTTGCTCGGGCTGGTCGAGCGCCTGGAAACCGAGGGCAGTGGCCCCGCGCAGATCCAGCGCCTGAGTGCGCTGGTCAACCGCCAGCAACCGCTGATGCCACAGCTGAGCGGTATCACTATCTATGACCGCGATGGTCATTGGCTGATGTCGTCGAACCGACCGATTCCGGTGGGTGCCAGCAGCGTTGATCGAGCCTACTTCATTCATCATCGCGACGATCCGAGCCGCGAACCCTTTATCGGGCCTCCGATCCGCAGCCGTTCCAATCAGGAATGGGTGATCACCGTCAGCCGCCGTTTCAATGATGATCGCGGCGAGTTTGCCGGGGTCGTGGCCGTGACCCTTGGCGTGGAAAACTTTCTGCGTCTGTTCGGCAAACTCGACATCGGCCAGGACGGGGCCATCGGCCTGTCCTATACCGACGGTACGTTGCTGGTGCGCTATCCCTTCCGCGAGCAGGACATGGGCCGCAACTTTTCCAAGTCGCCGATCTACGCCAAATACCTGGTCGATCAATCGGTCGGCACCGCCTCTTATACCTCCAGCCTGGATGGCGTCGAACGCCTCTACGCCTTCCGCAAAAGTGAAAAATTGCCCCTGATCACCACGGTCGCCATCGGCAAGCGTGAAGCCCTCGCGGCCTGGCGAACCGAGGCTCTGCTGTCGGCGGTGGTGGTGGCGGGGCTGTTGGGGCTTACCGGTCTGATTGGCTGGTGCTTGATTCTCGATATCCGGCGCCGGACCCAGGTGGAAGGCGAACTGCGCATCGCTCAGCAGCAATTGCTCGGCTCGAACCGACAGTTGGAGTTGTTGGCCATGAAAGATGCGCTGACCGGTTTGGCGAATCGGCGTTGCTTTGATCAGACCCTGGCCACAGAGGCGCGGCGGGCACAGCGCGACGGCTCGTCGCTGGCCTTGTTGATGATCGATATCGACTATTTCAAGCGCTTCAATGATGCGCTCGGGCACGTTGCCGGCGACGCCTGTCTGCAAGCCGTCGCCAGGGTGCTGGATGAATGTGTGCGGCGACCGTCAGACCTGGTCGCGCGCTACGGCGGCGAGGAGTTCGCGGTCATCATGCCCGCCACCGACATCGACGGTGCCGCCGTGGTAGCGCAGTTGATCATTGAGCGTTTACAGCAAGCAAACATTGCTCACCCCTCCAGTCCCGTGGCCCGCGTGAGCCTGAGCATCGGCATCGCCGCCGCGCGCGCTTCACGCCTGGACCCTGCGCACGGTTTGATCGAGTCAGCCGATCAGGCGCTGTATCAAGCGAAAACCGCGGGGCGCAACCGGTTCATGGCATCCCGAGCGCAGCGCTTACTCGACGTCGATGGACAGCAGGCCACTGACGCGTGACACCAGCGTGTCGACGACAAAGGGTTTGGTCAGTACCTGCATGCCCGGGCCGAGTTGACCGTTGCCGATCACTGAGCTTTCCGCATATCCGGTGATAAACAACGTCTTCAGTTTCGGCCTGATCTGCCTGCCTGCATCGGCCATTTGTCGGCCGTTCATGCCGCCGGGCAAGCCGACATCGGTGATGAGCAAATCGATGTGCGCGCTGGAGCGCAATACTTCCAGGCCCTCAACGCTGTCGCACGCTTCGAGCAGGTTGTAGCCAAGGTCGTTCAGCACGTCTTTGAGCAGCGTGCGAACGGTGGGCTCGTCGTCGACAATCAGGATGGTCTCGCCGGCCTTGGTTTGAGGCGTTGCCAAGCTTTGCGCGTCATCGTGATTGCGCTGCGTTTCGCCGAGGTAGCGCGGCAGGTAAACGCACATGGTGGTGCCTTGACCCACGGTCGATTGCACCCGCACCTGTCCGCCAGATTGCTTGGTGAAACCGTAGATCATCGACAGCCCCAGCCCCGTGCCCTGGCCCAGCGGTTTGGTGGTGAAAAACGGGTCGAAGGCCTTGGCCATCACTTCTGCACTCATACCGGTTCCGGTGTCGGCGACAGACAGGCACAAGTATTGCCCTTCGGGCATTTCCCTTACGCGCGCCGCTTCAGCATCCAGGGTGCGATTGGCGGTTTCGACGGTGATGCTGCCGCCGTCGGGCATCGCGTCGCGAGCGTTGATGCACAGGTTGAGCAGGGCGTTTTCCAGTTGACTGGCATCGACCAGCGCCGGCCACAGGTCGGCGGCGACGACCGTCTTCAGGCGAATGCTCGGGCCAACGGTGCGCTGGATCAGTTCGGTCATGCCGGCAATCAGCGCGTTGACTTCCGTTGGCCGGGGATCGAGTGTCTGCCGCCTGGAGAAGGCCAGCAGGCGATGGGTCAGGGCCGTTGCGCGTTTGGCGGCGTCTTGTGCAATCAGCATGTATTTGTCGATGTCGCTCAGACGCCCTTGGGCGATGCGTTTGTCCATCAGCTCAAGGGATGCGCAGATACCCGCCAGCAGGTTGTTGAAGTCATGCGCCAGACCGCCGGTGAGTTGCCCGACCGCTTCCATTTTCTGCGATTGCCGCAGCTTCTCCTCGGCCTGCATCAGCTCTGCGGTGCGCGCCGAGACCCGTTGTTCCAGTGTGTCATTGAGGGCCTTTAACGCAGCGGTGACCCGGTCGCGCTCGGCTTCGACGTTGCGCCGGTCTTCGACATCGATGAGCACGCCGGGAAAGCGCAAAGGCGTGCCGTCTTCGGCGCACTCGACGCGGCCGTTGGCTTCAATCCAGGTGTATTTGCCATCCGCGCCGCGCACTCGGTACTGGTGCGAATAGGCCCCGCCGCGGGCTTTGACTTCGTTGATGGCGGTTATCAGTCCCTCCCGGTCGTCCGGGTGAACGGTCATCACTACTTGTTCCAGGCTCAGACCGTCGAGCCCCCAGGCGGGGTCGAGGTCGAACACCCGCGCGAAGGCTTCATCGACGCTGAAGCGATCGCTGGGCAGGTGCCAATGCCAGGTACCGATAATGGCGCCAGCGGCGAGGGCCAGTTGCACGCGTTCGACGTTCTCCCGAGCGACCGCCTCGCTGATGCGCAAACGCTCCTGCGCGTCGCGGCGCTCGGTGACATCGCTGAAGAAGATCGCGATCTGCCGATCGGCCGGGTCGCCGACGCGCACGGCACGCACATCGAACCAGCGTTCGAAGGTATTGGCGTAGTTCTCGAAGTTTGCCGGCTCGCCGGTCTTGGCCACATGGCCGTAGGTTTCGAACCAGAACTTCTCCAGGTTGGGCGCAAACTCGGTGACCCATTTGCCCCGCAGGTTGACCCCCGCCTGACGCTCGAACGCCGGGTTGGCCTCGACAAAGCAATAGTCGATCGGGTGGTCGTCGGCGTCGAATTTGACTTTGACGATGGCGAACGCGGCTTCGATGGTTTCCAGAATGGTGCTGAAACGTTCTTCGCTACGACGCAATGCCGTTTCGGCACTGCGCGAGCGGGTCAGGTCGAGCATCGCCCCGATCATGCGTTCGGCCTGGCCATCGGCATTGCGAATCAGGTGCCCGCGATCCAGCACTTCGGCGTACGAACCATCGTGGCAGAGGAAGCGGTACTCAGCGCTCCAGGTCGTCCCGGAGCCGTCAATCGCCGAGCGAATCGAGGTCGTCACGCGTGCGCGATCCTGCGTGTGAATCTGCGCAAACCGCCAGTCACACGTCGGCTCGATGGCTGCTGACGCGTAGCCATACGCCTGTTGCAGCGAGTCGTTCCAGATGACCTGATTGGTTTTCAGATCCCAGTCCCAGACGGCGTCGCAGGTCGCTTTGACGGCCAGGCGCAGGCGCGTGACTTCGGACTCAAGCTCCTCGCGAGTAAGCTGTTTCAGGGTATCCACTCCTCATGCCTTTATTGTTGCTCTGCGTTTAATTGGCGTGTTTCAAGCCATCGACTTTGCAAGCTTTGTGAGCCATTGACTCGGGGTGTCACGTTTAAGTTGCACGCGAGCCAAGGGGGCACGCGTTTTCATAGCGATTCGCCGCGATCCAGTCTGTCGAGCAAGCTCTGCCCGCGCTGCCACAAGGCCTGCTGCTTTTCCGGCGGCATGCGGTCGAGGTTTTTGTACATCATGCCCATGCGCTGATTGCCGCGCAGAAGGTCGCCGTGGCGCATCAGAAAATGCCAGTACAACGCGTTGAACGGGCACGCGTTGTCAGCCGTGGTTTCGCGCACCGAGTAGGCACAGTCGCGACAGTAGTCGGACATCCGGTTGATGTACTGGCCGCTGGCGCAATAAGGCTTGGAGCCGAGGTAACCGCCATCGGCGTGCATGACCATGCCGAGGGTGTTGGGCAGCTCGACCCAGTCGAACGCGTCCATGTAAATGGCCAGATACCATTCACAGATCTGGCTCGGCGCGATACCGGCGAGCAGGGCGAAATTGCCCGTCACCATCAGGCGCTGAATGTGATGGGCGTAGGCGTGTTTGAGGCTTTGGCCGATGGCCTGGCGCATGCAGTTCATCTGCGTTGCGCCGGTCCAGTAAAACTCTGGCAACCGCCGCGTATTACCGAAGGCATTGCCCTCGGCGTACTTCGGCATGTGCAGCCAGTAAACGCCACGGACGTATTCGCGCCAGCCGATCAGTTGGCGAATGAAACCTTCGGCGGAGTTCAGGGCAATGCTGCCGGACCAGTAGGCAGACTCCACATCACTGCAGAGTTGGCGCAGGTCCAGCAAGCCAATATTGAGCGCAGCGCTGATGCGGGCATGGAACAGAAACGGCTCGTTGCTGGCCATGGCGTCCTGATAATCGCCGAAGCCCGCCAGACCATAGTCGAGAAAGTAGGCCCACAATGCCTGGGCGTCGGCGTGCGTCACCGGATAGTTGAAATCGTCCAGGCTGCCGTAGTGACTGGCGAAGCGATCCTTGACCAGTGCGAGGACATCGAGGGTGATTGCATCGTTGGTAAAACCCGTCGGGTAGGGCGCCTTGACGGTTTTCGGCAGGGCTTTGCGATTGTCGGCATCAAAGTTCCACGCGCCGCCGACGGGCGTGCCATCGCCATTGAGCAACAGGCGACTTTTGCGGCGCATCTCGCGGTAGAAAAATTCCATGCGCAGTTGCTTTTTGTCTGCGGCCCACGCGCGGAATTCGTCGCGGCTGCACAGGAACCGGTTGTCCGCATGCCAGTGGATCGGCAAGCCACAATCCTTCAGTGATTGCTCCAGACGCCAGTCGCCGCATTCGGTCAGGTGCAATTCGTTGGCCTGCAGCAGTGTCTGCCAGCGCTTTAACTCGCCGGGCACCGAGCCGCTGTTTTGCGGGTCGTCGAGGGTCACGTAATGCACACGGATGCCCTGATCTTTCAGGGCTTTAGCGAAGTGACGCATGGCGCTGAAGATCAGCGCGATCTTCTGCGGATGATGGGCAACATGGGTGGCTTCCTCCATGACCTCGACCAGCAGCACACGATCCTGTTCGCGATCCAGACCTGCCAATGAAGCCAGATCAAACGATAACTGGTCACCCAGAACGAGGCACAGCCGATGGGTTTTGTTCATTTCACGGATTCAGCGTAGTGAGCAGCGAGCTGCCGAATGGACGTTTACATGTTAAGTCCAGATAGTTGTACAGATTGTAGTCTGTGTATAGGTTTTTGTGCGGTGAGTATTCACATCTCCTGTGGGAGCGAGCCTGCTCGCGAAGGCGTCGTCTCGCGAAGGCGTCGTCACATTCAACATTGTGAGTGACTGACCCGCCGCTTTCGCGAGCAGGCTCGCTCCCACTAGGGCTTGCACTCCGACTCGGATAAACGCTCCCGATATTTCGCGAGCGTTTACTGTGTCTTGAAAGGCTTAGGCGGGATAAACGGGGTAGTCGATATAGCCCTCGGCGTTGCCGCCATACACCGTTGCGGGGTTCAGTGCATTCAACGGCCAGTCATTGGCAATGCGCGCCGGCAGATCGGGGTTGGCCATGAACGGGCGGCCAAAAGCGACCAAGTCTGCCAGCCCGGAATCGAGCAGTTGCGCGCCGGATTCTGCGGTGTAGCGCCCGGCATAAATGATCGCGCCGCTGAAGGTGTCGCGCACGGCCTGACGAAACGTGAGGGGCATCGCCGGCGCGTTGTCCCAGTCGGCTTCGGCGATGGACAGATAGGCGATGCCCACGTCCTGCAGCACTTTGATCGCCTCGATGTAAGTGGTGTGCGGATCCTCTTCGACCATGCCCAAATAGGTCCGCGCTTCATCGGTGGTGGTGAACAGCGGCGCAAACCGCACGCCGACTTTTTCCTTGCCGATGCACTCGGCGACACCGGCGACCACTTCCTTGAGAAAGCGCAGACGATTGTGCAACGAACCACCGTACTGATCGTTGCGCAAATTGCTGTGGGCGGAGATGAACTGGTTCACCAGATACCCGTTGGCGCAGTGCAATTCGATGCCGTCGAAACCGGCGTCCATGGCGTTGCGCGCCGCCTGGATGTACAGCTGAACCAACTCCTGAACTTCATCGGTGCTCAGCGCACGAGGTGCCGACGGCGGAACCAGTTCACCGGCACCGGGCGCAGTTTCGATAAACACGCTGACCCGATCGGTAGCCACGGCAGAGGCAGAAACCGGCGCCGCGCCGTCGGGCTGCAGTGCGGTGTGGGAGACGCGGCCGACGTGCCACAACTGGGCGAAAATCACCCCGTCCACGGCATGCACCGCCTCGGTGACTTTGCGCCATCCGGCGATTTGCTCAGGCGTATGAATGCCCGGCGTCCACGCATAACCCTGGCCACGGGGTTCGATCTGCGTGCCTTCGGTGACCAGCAAACCGGCGCCGGCACGTTGTTGGTAATACTCGGCCATCAACTCATTGGCGATGTTGCCCGGTTGGGTGCTGCGCTGGCGGGTGAGAGGCGGCAGGACGATACGGTTTTTCAGGGTGTGGTTGCCGAGTTTGGCGGGTGTGAAGAACGTGCTGCTATTCATGGATTACCTTGTCTTGGTGTTTATTAGACCAGTCGACTATTGATTGGGTGAAAAAATAACGCCGAGCATGACGCACTCGGCGTTAGGAAGGTTGGAAGCGAAGTTTTAGCCCAGCATCTTCAGCAGTTTTTCAGCGACAGCGGCGGAGCTGGCTGGATTCTGGCCGGTGACCAGTTGCCCGTCGGCGACCACATGAACCTGCCAGTCAGCGACTTTCGAATAATGGCCGCCGAGGCGCTGGAACTCGTCCTCGATCAGGAACGGCACCACATCCGTCAGGCCAACGGCCGCTTCTTCGGCATTGGTGAAACCGGTGACCTGGCGGTGCTGCACCAGCGGTTTGCCGTCAGCGGTGAGGGCGTGACGCAACACACCCGGTGCATGGCAGACAAAACCGTGGGGTTTGTTGGCGCGGTCGAAGGCTTCGATCAATGCGATCGACTGCTTGTCTTCGGCCAGGTCCCACAGTGGGCCGTGACCGCCCGGATAAAACACGGCATCGAAATCATTGGCGCTGACGTCAGCCAGACGTCCGGTGTTTGCCAGTGCCTGTTGCGCGGCAGAGTCTTTGCGGAAGCGATCGGTCTCGGCCGTCTGGGCATCAGGCTCATCGCTTTTCGGGTCCAGCGGCGGCTGGCCACCGGCGGGCGAGACCAGAGTGACCTCGGCGCCGGCGTCCTTGAAGGCATAGTAGGGCGCGGCGAACTCTTCCAGCCAGAAACCGGTTTTCTTGCCGGTGTCGCCGAGTTGATCGTGGGAAGTCAAAACCATCAGGATTTTCATAGAGCACCTTGAGTCGATCAGGTGTCTTCGATTGAGCGAAGGATTCGCACATCGGCCACACCGGTCAGAAAACGTTTGTCGGGGCGCAGCATAGATTCCAATTAGACCAGTCGTCTAGTAATTTTTTATCCTGCGGTTTTTCATCGACAGGTGTGGCAAACTTCCGTTCCTCCCAATATACGACTGGTCTATTGCCTGGTAACTTGCGCCCCATGAAAGCGACCTACGACGACACCCGCCAACACTTGCTCGACACCGGCCACCGGATGATGGCCGAGAAGGGCTTCACCAGTGTCGGCCTCAACGAAATCCTGCAAACCGCCGGTGTGCCCAAGGGTTCGTTCTATCACTACTTCAAATCCAAAGAGTTGTACGGCCAGGCGTTGCTCGCGGATTATTTCGTCGGCTACCTCGCCGACATGGAACGCCGCCTGACGCTGCCGGGGCTGAGCGCCTATGAGCGGCTGATGGATTACTGGCAGGGCTGGCAGAACCGCTGCACCCTCGAAGGGCATGGCGATGAGTGTTTGGTAGTCAAGCTCAGCGCCGAAGTCGCCGATTTGTCGGAGTCGATGCGCCTGACCTTGCGCGATGGCGCCGAGCAAGTGGTGGCTCGCATTGCCCTGTGCATCGAGCAGGGCCAGGCTGAAAAATGCCTGCCCGCAGGCGACGCCCGGCATCTGGCGGAAACCCTTTATCAGCTGTGGTTGGGCGCCAGTCTGCTGAACAAATTGCAGCGTACCGGGCAGTCGCTGGAGACATCGATGGCGATGACGAAACAGCTTTTGCACGTTTGACCAAGGTTTTTTGTGCGATGCAATGCATGACACGCGTACTGGCACGCGGTCGGCTCAAACATACGAATGGGAATAAGTTTCAATAACGGAACGCTTGGTATACCATCCGCGGCGCTTTGCTGGCGGTTTTACCCCTCGTTCTGGCCTATTCGTAAGGTTTTCATTTCATGCGTCGTACTCTGCTTTCAATTTGCGTGCTGCAGGCGTTGTCTTCTTCCTCATGGGCCGAACAGGCCGATTCAACATCCTCAGCGCTAGAGCTGGAGGCGACCGATGTGGTCGGCACGGCGGATTACGAGCGGGCCGACGGCCCGGTGCAGGGTTACCGCGCCACACGTTCTGCCAGTGCCACCCGTACCGACACCTCGATCCATGAAACCCCGCAATCGATCAGCGTAGTGACCAAGGATGCGGTCGAAGACCTCGGCGCCACGCGTCTGCAAGATGCACTGGACTACGCCGGTGGCGTCGGCCGGGCGAACAATTTCGGCGGGCAGGGGCTGACCACATTCACCGTGCGCGGTTTCACCACCGGCGAGTTCTACCGCAACGGCTTCCCGATCAATCGCGGCTATCCGAACATGCCCGACGCCAACACCATCGAGCGTCTGGAAGTGCTGCGCGGGCCGGCGACGATGCTGTACGGCCGTGGCGATCCCGGCGGCACCTTCAACGTTGTTTCCAAGCAGCCGTTGGCTGAGCGCACGGTCACCTTGGGCAGTCAGTTGAATGATCAAGGCATGAAGCGCGGCACCCTGGACGCCTCCGGCCCACTGGACGAAGAAGGGCGCCTGGCCTATCGACTGAACGTCGTGGGTGAGGGCGGCGATACCTTTCGCGATCACGTCGAAACCGAGCGCTACGGCATCACGCCAGTGCTGACCTGGCAGGCCAGCGATGCCACCCGAGTGATCTTCGAGGGTGATTTCATGCGCAATAATCATCCACTGGATCGCGGCGTAACGCGTTACGCCAAACAGATCGGCACCGCCTCGCGCGACACGTTTTTCGGCGAGAAAGACGCCGGCAAATTGCACAACGACAACAACATGGCGCAGCTGCGATTCGAACATCTGCTCAATGATGACTGGACGCTGGGCGGTGGTTTTCAGTGGCTCGACGGCTCGCTTGAGGGCAATGCGATCGAAGCCAACGGCATTGCTGATGACGGTCGAACCCTGGGGCGCAATTTCAACTACCGCAAACTGGAGTGGACCGACAAGGACACCCAGCTCAATCTGACCGGGCATTTCAGTACCGGCGGCTTGCAGCACACCTTGCTGACCGGCATCGAATACGAAGATTACGACTACAAGTCGATCATTCAGCGCTCCAGCGGCGCGGTCGGCGCCTACCCGATCGACATCTTCGATCCGGTTTACGGTCAGCCGCGCCCGGCATTGACCCGCACCCCGACCCACGACAAGGAAAACCTCAAGACCTACGCCGCATTCGTCCAGGATCAGGTGGCGTTGACCGAGCGTCTGAAGGTGCTGGCCGGGGCGCGTTTTGAGCGTTTCGAACACGACTATGAAACCTACGTACCAGGCGGTAAAAACTGGCAGGCCAGCGACAACGCGGTGACCCCGCGCCTCGGCGTCACCTACGATCTGACTGAGACGCTGGCGGTCTATGCCGACACCGCGCGCTCGTTCAAGCCCAATACCGGCGCGAGCCGCGTGGGCGGAGGCTTTGCACCGGAGAAAGGCAAGTCCTACGAAATGGGCGTCAAGTGGGAAGCGCTGGATCATCAGTTGAGCGTCGACGCGGCGATCTATCAGATCGAAAAGCGCAACGTGCTGACTACCGACCCGGTGGACGCGACCTTCAGTGTGGCGGCCGGGGAAGTACGCAGCCGTGGTTTCGACCTGAATGTCGCCGGCAACCTGACTCCTGAATGGCGCGTCATCGGCGGCTACGCCTACGTGGATGCCGAAGTGACCAAAGACAATGTGATCCGTTCGGGCACGCGACTGATGAACATTCCGCAAACTAGCTTCAGCCTGCTCAACGTCTACGAATTTCAGGACGGCACGCTTAAAGGCCTGGGCCTGGGTACCGGACTCAAGTACGTCGACGAACGCGCCGGGCAAACCGCCAATACTGCGTTCTCGATGGACAGCTACACCGTTGTCGATTTGCTCGGCTTTTATAAGGTCAACGAGAAGGTGCGGCTCAATCTTGACGTGAAGAATCTGTTTGACCGGGATTATGAAGAGGGCGCGTTTGGTAATGTCTACGCCTATCCGGGCGCGCCGCGAACGGTGCAGGTTGGGATTTCCTACACCTTGTAAGCCGAGCTCGACGCTGCAACGGCTGCCCCTCATCCCAGCCCTCTCCCGGGGGAGAGGGAGCCGACCGAGGTGTCTTGCGCTATGCATCGACCTGACAGATCGCGTCGATTACGGGGCCATCCGCAATGCTTGGTGGTATTGGATTCACAGCCGTTATTGCACGTCGGCGCTCATCGCCAATATTCCCCAATCGGTTCCCTCTCCTTGGGGGAGAGGGAGCCTATGCATCGCGTCGATGATGGGTTCATCCGCAATGCTTGGCGATATTGGATTCACAGGCGCTATTGCACGTCGGCTTTCATCGCCAATATCCCCCAATCGGTTCCCTCTCCTGGGGGAGAGGGCTAGGGTGAGGGCAGCTGTTTCGGCCCTCGCCACTTAGCCAGTGACACTACCTTCCGGTGTTTTTCCAGCAAACTCATGCGCGTTGAACACTTAGGGCTCAAGCATCAAGGGCCGCCATACGATCGGAGCAACTCCAAGTATCGCGTTGTGCTGCTTGGGGTCGGGCGTCTCGTGGTTCGCAGATTCAGGTGAGTGTTTGTTCTCCGTGTCTTGCGGTTCGTCGGCGGGGGGCTTTTCGGTGTCGCAGGCAACGTTATCCATGGGTCTTTCGCCAGATGATTACAGGCAGGCAACTATTTGATCTGCACGATTACCTTGCCTTTCGCACGGCCCTGTTCGACGTAAGTCAGGGCTTGGCCCGCTGACTCGAAGGCGAAGGTGCGGTCAAGCACGGGCCTTATTTCACCGGCTTCAATCAGCGTGGTGATTTCCTGCAGTTGTGTACCGCTCGCCCGCATGAACAGGAAGCTGTAACGGGCATCCTGCTTGCGCGCCTTGCGCCGAATACTCAGGCTCAACAAGCGCATGACTTGCCGCAGCGGCCAGGCCAGGCCCTGCGCCTTGGCGAACTCGGCAGTTGGCGGGCCTGATATGGAAATCAGCTGACCACCCGGTTTGAGTACCTTGAGCGAGTTTTCCAGAACGTCGGAGCCGAGGCTGTTCAGCACCACGTCGTAGTCGCGCAATTCGCGCTCGAAGTGCTGCTGTTTGTAATCAATCACCACGTCTGCGCCCAACGCTTTAACCCATTTGACATTCGCGGTGCTGGTGGTGGTCGCGACAACAGCGCCGAGGTGCTTGGCCAGTTGAATGGCGATTGTTCCGACACCGCCGGAACCGGCGTGAATCAAGACCTTCTGACCCTTTTGCAAACGGGCGATGTCGACCAGCGCTTGCCAGGCTGTCAGAGCAACCAAAGGAATGCCGGCGGCTTGTTCCATGCTGAGGTTGGCGGGCTTTAACGCCACGGCGTTTTGGTCGACGGCGATTCGCTCGGCGAACGTGCCGATTCGCTGTTCGGGCACGCGCGCATACACCGCGTCGCCGGGCTTGAAACCCTTGACCGCTGCGCCAACCTCAATCACCACGCCGGCACAATCGTTGCCCAGCACCAAGGGCAATGAGTACGGCAGAATCAGTTTGAATTCGCCGCTGCGAATCTTTGAATCCAGCACATTGACGCTGGCCGCATGTACATCAATCAGCACGTCATGGGCGCCGGGTACAGGCTCGGAGACATCGCCCATACGCCCGTTCTGCTTGCCGTAGCGATCGATAAAATAAGCTTTCATGGTGGGGACGGCTCTCACTGTTTCGGGAAGGGCTGCATTGCCTGAGCGGATTGCCTCAGTGGTCGAGTACCGCGCCCCAATGATTGAGCAGGATCAGCGGCTCCGCCGATTTCGGCCCGAGGTCTCGATAGGCGAAGGCCGTGCCGCCAACCAAAATCGATTGGTTGGCGGCGTTGACGAAAAGCGTCTGCGCCATTGCACTCACGCCAGATAGCGCTGGGCGACCGCCGACTGGCGAATCTGCGCCAGCAGGCCCTGCCGCGCGGTTTGCAAGGCATCCCAGCGCTCACCTTCATGCAGCGGCGGAATGGTCACCGGCTCGCGACGATCGAAACCGACCAGCGCCGCATCGACCAGATCGGTGACCTCCATGATCTCGCTCAAGGTGTTGATGTCGATGCCCGCGCGATCCCAGATCTCGGTACGCGTCGCGGCCGGCAGCACGGCTTGCACGTAGACGCCCAGTGGCGACAGTTCCAGGCTCAGCCCCTGAGACAGGAACAGGACAAACGCCTTGGTCGCGCCGTAGACCGACATGCCGAACTCCGGGGCCAGACCGACCACCGAGCCGATGTTGATAATCGCGCCGTCACCGGCCTTCGCCAGACGGGGAGCGATGGCACTGGAGAGCCGCACCAGTGCCGTGGTGTTGAGGGCGACCAGATTGGCCACTTTGTCGGTGCTCTGCTCGATGAAGTTGCCGGACTGCGCGGCGCCCGCGTTATTGACGAGGATGCCAATGCGCGCATCGTCGCGCAGGCGCGTTTCGACGGTGTGCAGATCGCTGAGTTGGGTCAGGTCGGCCTGAAGCACATCCACGGCGACGCTGTGTTCGCTACGCAGCTTCGCGGCGAGTGTTTCCAGACGCACAAGGTCGCGGGCGACCAGCACCAGATCATGTCCGCGTTGAGCGAAACGTTCGGCGTAAACCGCGCCAATGCCGGTAGAGGCGCCAGTGATGAGAACAGCAGGGCGGGTAGTCATGGGATCATCTCTTTTTCAAAAAATCGATTAGGGTTGATGCAGGAGGCAGAAATTACGGCGGAGTTCAACCTACTGAGCAACAGCGCTTTGTGTCTGTGTGTGCAGCCGTAACCTCTGCATTTAGGATGATGATCGAAATCTAAACTGTCAACGATTTTGATTATGGCCGACATCTATGTATCATCGGCGCATGATTTTTCAGCGGAGGTATTGCACGTGAGAGTCACCAAAGCCCAGGCGCAGGCAAACCGCGAGCACATCGTCGAGACCGCTTCGGTGTTGTTTCGTGAGCGAGGTTTTGACGGTGTCGGCGTCGCGGATCTCATGGCGGCGGCCGGATTCACCCACGGCGGTTTCTACAAACACTTTGGCTCGAAGGCCGACCTGATGTCCGAAGCCTCGGCCAACAGCCTTGCGCGCTCGTTGGCCAGTGCCGAAATGGTCGATGTTCAAGGCTTCATCGACGCTTATGTGTCGAAAGACCATCGGGACGGGCGGGGCAGTGGCTGCACCATGGCGGCGCTGTGCGGCGACGCCGCGCGCCAGTCTGACGACGTGAAAAAGGCGTTTGCCGACGGCATCGAGCGCACGCTGCAGACGCTCGGTGACAAGTACCCGACAGGGCCAGACGCGGCGCCTGACGCGGGGCGAGTGAAAATGATCGACATGCTGGCGCGGGCGGTGGGCGCGATTGTTCTGTCGCGTGCCTGCCCGGATGACTCAGCGCTGGCCGATGAAATACTTGCGGTATGCCACGCTGAAATGACCGCGTCATTGCTGATATCTGCCGACAGTGCAGAAGTGGCTGGTTGATCGGTATTGTCCTTTTTGAGTTGACGGTGAAACGCTTTTCAGCCGATTTATCCCGTCCCTGTGCGTCAGTAATCTGTACCCAACTTGAACGCAACAACAACTTCAAAAACTCAAAAGGGACGCAGACCATGACCACTCCAACCTACAACCGCCTCAACAAAGACGACGCCATCGTGTTGCTGGTCGACCACCAGACCGGCCTGATTTCTCTGGTGCAGGACTTCTCGCCCAACGAATTCAAGAATAACGTGCTGGCCCTGGCCGATCTGGCCAAGTTCTTCGAACTGCCGACCATCCTCACCACCAGTTTCGAACAAGGCCCGAACGGCCCGCTGGTGCCGGAACTGAAAGAGATGTTCCCGGACGCGCCGTACATCGCTCGTCCAGGTCAGATCAACGCCTGGGACAACGAAGACTTCGTCAAAGCGATCAAAGCCACCGGGCGCAAGCAGATCATCATTGCCGGTGTAGTAACGGATGTCTGCGTAGCGTTCCCGACCTTATCGGCGCTGGCGGAAGGGTTTGATGTGTTTGTGGTGACTGATGCGTCCGGCACCTTCAACACCACCGTGCAACAAGCCGCGTGGAGCCGCATGACTCAAGCCGGTGCGCAGATGATGAACTGGTTCTCGGTGGCCTGTGAGCTGCACCGCGACTGGCGCAACGACATTGAAGGCTTGGGCAATCTGCTGTCGCAACGGATCCCGAACTATCGCAACCTGATGAACAGCTATTCAGCGCTGACGGCCCAACAGAAGTAAGCCGACGCGATTCAAACGAAAGCCTGCCCTGAAAAGCAGGCTTTTTGTGTTTTCTGCCGCTGCACCTATCAGAACGGCGTTTTTAGACGGTCGACGGCATCCCCTCCTTTTCGCCGACACGGCCTTTGAACGCCAGTGCGAAACACAGCAGAACCACCACCGAAAATCCTGCCGGAAACAGCCATATACTTCTCCAGTCGTGGCCGTTTTGCGCGGTGAAGTGGTCAGTGATCTGACCCGCCACCCAGAATCCGATCAGCATGCCCACACCGTAAGTGGCCAAGGTGATCAGGCCTTGAGCTGAGCTACGAAAGCGCTCGGGCGCTTTGGCATCGGTGTAGATCTGCCCACAGACGAAGAAAAAGTCATAACACACACCGTGCAGAGCAATACCGATCAGCAGCATAAACGTCTGGTCACCATTGTTGCCGTAGGCGAACAACACATAGCGCAAGGCCCAGGCAAGCATCCCGACCAGTAAGGCAATCTTGATGCCGAAACGCTGGATGAACAGCGGTAGCAGCAGCATGAACAACACTTCGGAGACCTGACCCAGAGCCATCTTCGCGGTGGGATTGGTGACACCGATTTCGGCCAGGAACGGATTGGCATTCTGGTAATAAAACGCCAGAGGAATGCAAATCAGGATGGACGCGAGAAAGAACACCAGATAGCTGCGATCCTTGAGCAAGCCCAATGCGTCCACCCCCAGCATCTGCTTGATGCCTGGCGAATCGCCCGTCGACTTCAGCGGCGCCGTGTTCGGCAGGCTGAAACAGTAGAGGCCCAACACCAGCGAGGCCACGGCAGACATCAGGAACGTGTTGCGCAAACCGCCCGCAGCAATCGCCTGTTGAGCGTCCCAGGCAAAGCCGAAACTGATCACGATGCCGGCGACGATCCAGCCAACGGTGCCCCATACGCGGATGCGGGAAAACTCCCGGGCCGGGTCTTTGATCTGTCGGAAGGCTACGGCGTTGACCAAGGCCAGCGTTGGCATGTAGACCAGCATGTACGCCAGTACGTAGGGATAAAACGCACTGAAATCAGGCGCGCGATAAAGCTGAAAGAGCAGCACCGCGCCCAGCAGGTGCAACACCGCCAAGATGCGTTCGGCATTGAAAAAACGATCAGCAATCAGACCAACGAAAAACGGCGCAATGATCGCGCCCCACGACTGCGTGGAAAAAGCCATACCCACCTGGCCGCCGCTTGCTGCCAGTGTCGTGGTGAGAAAGGTGCCGAGGGTGACAAACCAGCCACCCCAGATAAAAAACTGCAGAAACATCATGACGCTGAGTCGCGCATTCATTACGTTCATTTCAATCACCGTATTATTTTTATGTCGGTAACAGCGTGGTAATCAGCGTTCGCCAAGGCCCAGCAGACGCCGGTTGGATTGCTCGTCAGCGCTCACACTGGCGAAATCGTCGAATGCCTTGCGGGTTCGGGTGATCATGTGTCGTTCGATGAAGGCCGCCCCTTCGGCAGCGCCTTGTGCCGCGTCTTTCAAGCAGCATTCCCACTCCAGCACGGCCCAGCCGTTGAAGTCGTATTGAGTCAGTTTGCTGAAGATCGCCTTGAAGTCGATCTGGCCATCGCCCAGTGAACGAAACCGACCCGGACGATCAACCCAACCCTGATAGCCGCCGTATACACCGGACCGAGCGCTGGCGTGGAACTCCGCGTCCTTGACGTGGAACATGCGGATGCGCGCGTGGTAGCGATCGATGAAGCCCAGGTAGTCCATTTGCTGCAGCAACAGATGGCTCGGGTCATACAAAATTGCCGCGCGCGGATGATGATTCACCGCTTCGAGGAATCGCTCGAAAGAGGCGCCATCGTGCAGGTCTTCGCCGGGGTGGATCTCGTAACAGAGGTCCACCCCGGCCTCATCGAAGCACTCGAGGATCGGCAACCAGCGTTTCGCCAACTCGGCAAAGCCCTGTTCCACCAGACCGGCAGGACGTTGCGGCCACGGGTAGACGTACGGCCAGAGCAGGGCGCCGGAAAAGGTTGCGTGGGCGGTCAACCCCAAGCGCTGACTGGCGCGCGCCGCCAGTTTCAACTGGTTGATCGCCCATTCGGTGCGTGCTTGCGGATTGCCACGCAGTGCTGCCGGGGCGAAGTCATCGAAGAGTGAGTCGAACGCTGGATGCACCGCGACCAGTTGGCCCTGCAGGTGCGTCGACAGCTCGCTGATCACCACGCCAGCCTTGGCGCATATGGCGATGAGTTCGTCGCAGTAATCCTGACTCTCGGCGGCGCGTTCCAGGTCGATGAAGCGCGTGCCGAGGGTCGGCAATTGAATGGCTTTGTAGCCTTGAGACGCGGCCCATTGCGCGATGTTGGCCAAGGTATCGAAAGGCGCTTCGTCGGCGATGAATTGGGCGAGAAAGATGCCGGGGCCGCGCATCCCGATCGGGGGCTGTTGATCAACGCTCATCGGCGGGTGCTCCATTGGCAAGGTCGGGTATTTGAGTCCATTTGGCTTCTCCACGATGGTTGGCGATGGCAGTCTCGATAAAGGCCATACCGCGCAGCCCGGTGGCAATGCCTGGAACGCCGGGTGCGTCAGGGCCGCTCGCACCTTGGAAAATGGCCTGCGCGAGATCACCGTAGAGATTGGCCATGGCCTCGAGGTAGCCTTCCGGGTGTCCGGCGGGCAAGCGCATGCGCCGCGTGGCGTTTGCGCACAGCCAAGGTTGACCAAGGCCCGAGCGCAGCACGCGCATCGGCTCATTCAAGGGGCGATGGATCAGACTGGCGGGCTCTTCCTGACGCCATTCCAGCCCGCCCTTGTCGCCATACAGACGAATCTTCAGCGGGTTCTCTTCGCCGGCGCACACTTGGCTGGCGATCAATACGCCGCTGGCGCCGTCGGCCATTTTGAACAGCATCGAGGCGTCGTCATCCAGTTGGCGACTGCTCAAATGTGACCCGAGCATCGCGCTGATGAACTGGATGGGTTGACCGGCGACAAACTCCGCGAGGGAAAACGCGTGCGTGCCGATGTCACCGATGCAGCCACCGATGCCGGATTGTTCAGGATTGTCGCGCCAGCCCGCCTGTTTGTTGCCTTGTCCAGCCACATCGCTGCTGAGCCAGCCTTGCGGGTATTCGACGAGGACTTTGCGCAGACGCCCGATTTCACCGTTGGCGACCATCTCGCGTGCCTGCCAGACCATCGCATACCCCAGGTAGGTATGTGCCAAGGCGTAGATCCGCTGGCTGTTGTTGACCACGCGGGCCAAGTCCTGCACTTGCGCCAGATTGAGCGCTGCAGGCTTTTCACTGAACACATGGAAACCCGCACTCAGTGCTGCACTGGCGATAGGGGCGTGCAGGTGATTGGGCGTGACGATCACCAGCAGTTCCATGCGCTGATCGGCCGGCAGTGCATGTTCGGCGGCCAGCATGTCTTGCCAGGCGTCATAGCAGCGTTGTGCGGGAAGGCCCAAGGCCTCGCCACTGCGTCGATTGTTGTTGGCGTCGCGGCTGAACGCACCGCAGACCAGTTCGAAGCGTCCATCGAGGCCGGCAGCTTGCCGGTGTGCCTGGGCGATGAAGGCGCCTTCACCGCCACCGACGAAGCCCATTCTTATTTTGCGACCTGCAGCAATCATGGCAATTGTCTCAGTGGATACATGCGGAACTTTGATGATGTAACCGGTTACATCGTCGGCGAAATCTAGGCCTGAAATCAGCGAGTGTCAAACCGTGTCTGACGAATGCCAACGTTTCGGCCCGTGACGCTGTGCGGTAAGCTCGACGGCCGATTTGATTGAAAGAGCGAGGCAGTCTTGTCCAATATCCGCGAAGTGGCACGGCTGGCGGGTGTCTCGGTGGCAACGGTGTCGAGAACATTGAAGTCCCCCGAGCGGGTGCTGCCCGATACCCGCGAACGGGTCATGGCCGCCGTCCAGCAAACCGGCTATCGACCGAATTTGATGGCGGTACAGTTTCGCTCGCGCAGAACGGGAAACCTGGTGATTCTGGTCCCGACCATTGCCAACACCTTTTTCGCCAGAGTGATCAGCGGCGCACAAAAAGCCGCGCAGGCCGCCGGATACCGGTTGCTGTTGTGCGACACCCAGGGCCAGGAATCGCTTGAGCGACAGTTCGCCCATCTGGTGTACGCCCATCAAGCCGATGGCGTCATTCAGTTGCGTGCCTATGATCCATTCGATGAATCCGCCGCCGAGCCGTTACTGACCCCGATCGTCAATGCCTGCGAAGTCATCCGGCATGGGCGGCACCCGACCATCAGTCTGGATAACATTGCGGCGGCCAAAGCCATGACCGAGCACCTGATCGCGATGGGGCATCAGCGCATCGGACTGATCAAAGGACCCAAAGGCAGCCCGCTCACGCGTGATCGTCTGGCGGGGTATGAAGCGGCCCTGCGCGATGCCGGTCTCGCGCTCGATCACACGCTTATCTGTCACGGCGATTTCACGCTCGACGCGGGCTATTCGGGTGCCGGCAAACTACTCGCGCTCGACAGCCGACCGAGCGCGCTGTTTTGTGAAAATGACGAAATGGCCATCGGCGCGCTCAAGCGAATCAAAGAGCAGGGGCTGGGTGTGCCGGAGGATATTTCTCTCGCCGGATTCGACGATATTCCAATGGCCGCGTACTGCGATCCACCGCTGACGACCATTGCCCAGCCCGCCGAAATGTTCGGCGAGAAAGCCGTGGAAATGCTGATTGCGCTGATCGAGAAACAGCCGTTGCCGCAACGGCATGTGGTATTGCCGTTCGCGTTGACGCGGCGTGACAGCACGGCGCGGGGACCTGCAGCTGATAAATGACCTCGTGACTGCTCCGCGCAGGTTTGTCAGTGGTGTCAGTTTTTCAGACTCACCGGCAGCCGGAAAATTGTCCCTTTTGAGTTGACGGTGAAACGCTTTTCAGCCGATTTATCCCGTCCCTGTGCGTCAGTAATCTGTACCCAACTTGAACGCAACAACAAATTCAAAAACTCAAAAGGGAAGCAGACCATGACCACTCCAACCTACAACCGCCTGAACAAAGACGACGCCATCGTGCTGCTGGTTGATGCTGCTGGTTGATCACCAGACCACCAGACCGGCCTGATTTCTCTGGTGCAGGACTTCTCGCCGAACGAGTTCAAAAACAACGTGCTGGCCCTGGCCGATCTGGCCAAGTTCTTCGAACTGCCAACCATCCTCACCACCAGTTTCGAACAAGGCCCGAACGGCCCGTTGGTGCCAGAGTTGAAAGAGATGTTCCCGGATGCGCCGTACATCGCTCGTCCTGGTCAGATCAACGCGTGGGACAACGAAGATTTTGTGAAGGCGATCAAAGCTACCGGTCGCAAGCAAATCATCATTGCTGGTGTGGTCACTGACGTGTGTGTAGCGTTCCCGACCTTGTCGGCGCTGGCGGAAGGGTTTGAGGTGTTTGTGGTGACTGACGCCTCCGGCACCTTCAACACCACTGTGCAGCAGGCTGCATGGAGCCGCATGACTCAGGCCGGCGCGCAAATGATGAACTGGTTCTCGGTGGCGTGTGAGCTGCACCGCGACTGGCGCAACGATATTGAAGGGCTGGGTAACTTGCTGTCGCAGCGGATCCCTAACTACCGCAACCTGATGAACAGCTACTCGGCGCTGACGGCTCAGCAGAAGTAAGCCTGCGTGCTGCGGACGAAAAGCCTGCCCTGAAAAGCAGGCTTTTTGTTCATCGCGAAGTCAGACCCCGGAATTCAACAGCGACACCACGGGGAGCGCGGATCATTCAAGAGGCGTTGCTCGATACGCTTTATAAAGTCGCTGAACCTCGGGATCATCCAGGCTTTCATACGTAATCCCTTCCTTGTCCAGTCCATCCAGACCCTTTATTCCGCCAATCATTGCCGGCCATTCATCGCGACTGGAAATATCGATGACGAAGGGGACCAGATAACCATCCAGATGACCTGCGAAAGGCTCTCGAATTTCGTCGGCGAGTGCTCGCAGGTAGTCGTCTTTGTTGGTTTTTGACCAGTCAATGGCGAACCGGGTCCGATAGCACAACTCCATGTAGATGAGCAGGATTGTGCGGCCATTGCCATCCAGAAACGGGTGGGCGGACGCCAACTGGCCCATTACTTCGCCGGGGCGCTGACGAAAACGTTTTTTGTTTGCTGCGAGTTCGAAGGCGTATTCGACGGATCTTTTGATCAAGTCAGGACGTTCGAATATCGTGTGATGCGGATCATCTTTCGACCCTTTGAATACTGCGAGGTGGGGGACCAGTTCATTTCTGTCTTTTCCTGCCCACGGATAAAAACCGGAGAACAGGATTTCGTGGGTCTTGAGGACCGCTTTGTAGTCGATGGGTTTTTTCTTGGCGAGATAAGCAAGGGCATCTTCGATACTGGCTTCGAAGGAGAGGTGCTCAGACTCTTTGACTTCAAGAGGGTCTTTCAGTTTGAGCGAGTTTTGAAGATAGCCTTCAGTCTCGAAATCGCCGAAGGGGTCAAAATTCATGCGCTAAGCTGCCTCTTGCAACGCCTTTTCTCTTGGAGGTAGCGTCCTTGAAGGGCCATGATTTCTGCTTTGTTCAGAACACCTTTACGCTTGAGATTGACGAGCAATTGCTCAATGCCATCCAGCTCGACAGCATCACCTGCAAGGCGAGTAATGGTCGCGGCCATGCAGCTCATGCTGTCACGTTCAGCGGTAACCTTATGCTTTTGGGCGAGTTTGCGGACTTCGTTCGCAACGCCGCCAGTGGCTGGACTAGTCATTTGAAACCCTCGTTTTCTCCCTCAGAGCATAGCATGGCGCTGGCTCTGTAAATTTTCCAGCAGCTTCCGGCTGTCAGCACGAACATTTCGGGTTGACTGCGAAATGCCTTTCAACCGATTCATTCCTTGTTCAGCGTTACACCTGCGCCCACTCATCACGAAACTGCAACAGAAAGTCGACAAACGCCCTGACCCGTTGCGGCACATACCGCCCGTGCGGGTAGAGCAAGGTGTAAGGTCGCGAGCGCCCGGCGTACGGCTTAAGTACCTCGACCAAGCTGCCGTCCGCCAGCTCCTTTTCGACAATGAACTTGTACGTCTGGAAGACCCCGGCACCATGTCTGGCCAGGGTGACACCGCCGAGCACGTCATCGGAGCAGGAGTAACCGCCGTCGGAAATCACTTCGCGATCGTGGCCATTTTCCTGGAACAGCCAGGAGATCCGCCGCCCGCTGCTCGGCAGTTCGAACTGAATACATTCGTGTTGCACCAGATCCTCAAGCGTCTTCGGTGTGCCAGCCTTTTTCAGATAGTCGGGGGAGGCGACCACCACCAGTTTTGCATCCTCCAGCAGCCGCGCAACCATGGTCGAATCCGGTTGCGCGCGGACGCGGATCGCCAGGTCGTAGCCTTCGCCGACGAAGTCGATATTGCGGTTGCCCAAGTGGATGTCGACGGTGACGTCAGGGTAGAGCGCGCGGAATTTTGGCAGCAGCGGCAGAATGCGGTGGTGCCCGTAAGTGGTGGGCAGGCTGATGCGCAACAACCCTGAGGGTGACGTCTGTGCGCCCATGACTTCTTGTTGCGCTTCGACCAGTTGCGTCAGCGCCTGGCTGCACTGGACGAAAAAGTTTCTGCCCGCTTCGGTCAAGCGAATGCTGCGGGTAGTTCGGGCAAACAAGCGTGAACCCAATCTTTTTTCGAGGCGAAGAATCGACCGGCTCACCGCGGCCGGCGTCACACCCGCAAGCTGGGCGGCGGCGGTGAAGCTGCCGGCTTCAGCGGCGAGGCAAAAGAGTTCGATGCTGCCTAACTGCAAGTCTTCAAAGTGGCGCTTCATGGAATAAGCCTGAGGATCAACTGACGGTTCATTCTCAGGTTTATCTCATGAAGCGGCACCGCCGGTACACACCGGCAGTGCCGTGGGGAGGTGTCAATGGCCAGCGCTTTGACCACCGTCGACATGGAGGATTTCGCCGGTCACGAACTTCGCACTGTCCAGGTAAAGGATCGCTTGCACGATGTCGTCGATCTCACCCATATGCCCAACCGGGTGCAGGCTACCGAGGGCGGCGTGAGTCTCTTCGCCGTGCATCGGTGTCTTGATGATGCCGGGCGACACCGCGTTGACCCGAATGCCGCGCTTGGCGTACTCGATGGCCAGGGATTTGGTCGCCGCGTTGATGCCACCTTTGGTCAGCGACGCGAGCACCGACGGTACGCCGTCAATCGCGTGGTCGACCAAACTGGTGGTGACGCTGACGATGTGGCCGCTGGCGTTTTTCTCCATTTCGGCAATGGCCAATTGCGAGATGTGGAAGAAGCCGCTCATGTTGGTCGCCACCACTTGTGCGTAGTCTTCCTTGCTGTATTCGGTGAAAGGCTTGGCGACGAATATCCCGGCGTTATTGACCAGCGTGTCGATGCGCCCGAAACGAGCAACGGCTTCGCGAATCACACGTTCGGCGGTCAGCGGGTCGGCGATGTCACCGGCGACGGCGAGAACATCCGCGTCAGTGGACGGTTTGATCGAACGGGAGGTGGCGACAACCTGATAGCCGCGTTCACGGAAACCCTTGACCAGGCCTGCGCCAATGCCTTGCGAAGCGCCTGTGATCACTACAACTTTCTTGGACGTGTTCATGATGTTTCCTCATGCAATCTGGATGATTTGAATAAACGGATTTCGGAGGTCAGGCGTGAGCCGCAACCTGTGCTGCCTGACGTAACGCTTGCTCGTAATAAGCGACGGACTGGGAACCGGGGATGACCTGTTTGTCATCAAGGACCATGGCCGGAACCGAATCGATGCCGCGTTGCTGGTAAAACTGTTCAAGTTCGCGCACGACCTGGCTGAACTCAGCGTTGGCCAGAACCTCTTGCGCACGCTGACTGTCGAGCCCGACTGCGCCTGCCAGCATCACCAGCGTGGCGTGGTCATTCGGGTTCTTGCCGTCAGTGAAGTAGGCCTTGAGCAAGGCTTGCTTCAACTCACGCTGACGTCCTTGTGTGGCGGCCCAGAACAGCAGTCGATGGGCATCGAAGGTGTTGTGGAAATGGCTGCGTTTTTCCAGGTCGAAGTGAAAACCGATCTGCTCGCCGCGTTCGATGATCATCGCGTTGCGATCCGCCACTTGCTCAGCGCTGCGCCCGTATTTGCGCATCATGTGCTCGATGGCGTGTTCACCTTCGGCGGGCATGTAGGGGTTCAGTTCGAACGGTTTGTAGGTCAGCTCCACATCGACTTCGCCCGCCAGATTCCGGATCGCTTGCTCCAGAGCGGTGACGCCCAATGCGCACCAGGGGCAAACGACATCCGAGACGAAATCGATTTTCACTGCCCGGCTCATGACTGCGAGTCCGCCAACTGTTGGCGATATTCGGTGGTGGTGATGCCGGCATAACCCCAGTTATCGGTGTCGACTTCCTCGATCACGATGTGGGTGAGTTTCGGGTCCTTGTGCAGCACCCGCTCCATCGTTTCGGTGATCTCCTTGATGACCTGGGCTTTCTGTTCCCGGGTCACGCCGTCACGGGTGATGCGTACGCTGATGAAAGGCATTTGGGGTATCTCCAGTCGCTGGCCCGTCGGAGTGATGGGCGGCTGTTGGAGAGGACTTTAAGAGGAGGGCGGGAGTTGATAAATGGGGTTTGAGGTACATCATTTGTGATGTGGTGTATCAAATTAGGGCGCGCGAGCAGTCATCCTGTGCCCGCGCTGTCTCAGTGCGAAACGCTGGCGCTCAGGCCAGCAGCTCGGTAATCCAGCGTGTCTGTTGTTTGAGGTCTTGCAGCTTTTGTTCTGGCAGGCTTTGTTGCGCATGGGCGAGCTGGCTGAGCGTCTTCTGCTTATGGTGAAGTTTGTGCTGCCATTTGCGCAAAAACTCGGGGCTACGGGCCTGCATCTGCAAGGGGCCGAAGTACAGTTCCTGGTCGGTATAGGTCACCGGTTCAGCGCGTTCGGCCACGATGATTTCGTAGTCGAAGCGGTTTTCCCGCAGAAGCTCTTCGCTGAGGATGCGGTAGCCGTTTTCCATCAGCCACTGGCGCAGCGGTTCTTCGCCACCGTTGGGTTGCAGGATCAGACGTTCCTGGCCATTGAGGTGGGCCTTGCCGCTGTCGAGGATGTCGCGGATGGTTTCACCGCCCATGCCGCAGATCGTGATGGCGGTGATGCCGTCGTCAGGTTTAATTGCTGCCAGACCATCGGCCCTGCGCACACAGATGTGCTGCTGCAAATCGTTTTCGCGCACAGTGCGTTCGGCCGCGTGGAACGGCGTCGCCGCAACCTCGCCAGCCACCGCCGCAGTGATCAAGCCTCGGCGCATCAGCGCCACCGGCAGATAGCCGTGATCCGAGCCGATATCGGCCAGCCGCGCCCCGGCCGGCACGTGGGCAGCCACGCGCTCAAGGCGCATGGACAATGTCTGTTCGTTCAACGGCAACCCCTTGATGGCAGGCAAAGGGGTGCGACTCTGGCGAGCAACGCCGGGCCTGTCAAATCCCGGCGACGGAATTCAATGGCCCACTGGCCGCGCTGAACGGCCAATGGACGCTGAGGCTTAGCCCGCCAACGTCGCGTTGTCGATCACGAAACGATACTTCACGTCACCCTTGAGCATGCGCTCGTAGGCGTCGTTGATCTGGTCGGCGCGGATCAGTTCGATGTCGGAGACGATGCCGTGCTCGGCGCAGAAATCCAGCATTTCCTGGGTTTCAGGGATGCCGCCGATCATCGAGCCGGCAATCGTGCGGCGTTTCATGATCAGGTTGAACACGTTCGGCGACGGGTGCGAAGTGGCTGGCGCACCGACCAGCGTCAACGCACCATCACGCTTGAGCAGCACGAGGAATGCATCGAGATCGTGCGGCGCGGCGACGGTGTTGAGGATCAGGTCGAAACTCTTGGCGTGGGCGGCCATTTCTTCGGCATTGCGCGACACCACCACTTCATCGGCGCCCAGCGCTTTCGCCGCTTCGCGTTTGGATTCAGAGGTGGTGAACGCCACCACGTGGGCGCCCAAGGCGTGGGCCAGTTTGATGCCCATGTGGCCGAGGCCACCAATGCCAACTACACCGACTTTTTTGCCGGGACCGGCGTTCCAGTGGCGCAGCGGCGAGTAAGTGGTGATGCCGGCACACAGCAGCGGCGCGACGGCAGCCAGTTGCGCTTCGGGATGGCGAATACGCAGGACGTAGCGTTCATGCACGACGATGTTTTGCGAATAACCGCCCAGCGTCCAGCCCGGTGCGTCCGGGGTCGGGAAGTTGTAGGTGCCGATCATGCCGTCGCAATAGTTTTCCAGCCCGGTTTCGCAGTCATCGCAATGTTTGCAGCTGTCGACGATGCAACCGACGCCGACCAGATCACCGACCTTGTAGTCCGCGACATGCGCGCCGACGGCCGAAACGCGACCGACGATTTCGTGCCCCGGTACGCACGGGAATTGCGTGCCGGCCCATTCCGCGCGCACCTGGTGCAGATCCGAATGGCAGATGCCACAAAAGGCGATATCGATCTGCACATCATGGGCGGCCGGCGCGCGGCGGTTGATCTGCATTGGCTCAAGGGGTTTGTCGCCCGCGTGGGCACCGTAGGCTTGTACAAGCATGGGAACATCCTCGATCGGTTTGTCGTAAGGCATTGTTTCTGTTCCCGCGCTGCGGGCACTAGCGCATTCCTGTGCAATCCTTGCCTGATCCTGTGCGTTGTTGTGACATTGCGCGGACAGACGCTCGTGGCGTTTGCAGGTAATCTCCCGGTTCACTGACGACAACAAAATCAAAACAGGAGTCATTGATGCAACCAATCCGTCTCGGTCTGGTGGGCTACGGCAAGATTGCCCAGGATCAACACGTCCCGGCAATCCTCGCCAATCCCGCCTTCCACTTGGTCTCCGTCGCTACCCAAGGCAAGCCTTGCGCAGGCGTGGAAAACTTCCAATCCTTAAGTGAATTGCTGGAAAACGGCCCGTCGGTGGATGCGATTGCCTTTTGCACACCGCCGCAAGGGCGTTTCGCCCTGGTGCAGCAAGCACTGGCCGCCGGCAAACACGTACTGGTGGAAAAGCCGCCGTGTGCCACCTTGGGCGAAGCGCTGGCCTTGGTCGATCAGGCTGCCGAGCAGGGCGTCAGTGCTTTGTTTGCCTGGCATTCACGCTACGCACCCGGCATCGAAGCCGCCCGCGACTGGCTCGCTTCGCGCACCCTGCAAAGCGTGCAGATCGACTGGAAAGAAGACGTGCGCAAATGGCACCCCGGTCAGGCCTGGATCTGGCAACCCGGCGGCCTCGGCGTGTTCGACCCGGGCATCAATGCCTTATCGATCGTCACCCATCTGCTGAAGCTGCCGCTGTTTGTCGAATCCGCTGAACTGCGTGTACCGAACAACTGCCAGTCGCCGATTGCCGCGTCGATCCAAATGTCTGACGCCCGCCGCCTCGATGTGCGTGCGGAGTTTGATTTTGACCATGGGCACGATGAGCTGTGGAGTATTGAGGTTCGCTGCGCCGAAGGTGTGTTGCGCCTGGATAACGGCGGCGCGTTGTTGAGCATTGACGGTGTGCGCCAGGCTGTGTCGGAGGAGGGTGAGTACGCGGCGGTTTATCGGCATTTTCAGCAGTTGATTGGCGACAAGGCCAGTGACCTGGATGTGCAGCCGTTGCGGTTGGTGGCGGACAGTTTTTTTGTCGGCAGTCGGGTGTTGGTTGAGGCGTTTTACGATTAGCCTTCGGCTGGCCCGGCACGGTTATTTTAATCGCCAAGCGAGAGCCTGCCCTGAACGGCAGGCTTTTACGTTAGAGCACCGTTCGTCCAGTGCCCGGCACTTGCGCTGTGCCGTTGCATCTCACGTTTAAGCGCGGATATCCCGCGTACAAGAACGGAGAAACAAGCATGGACATCGATGAAAATGCACCGGGCAACCGGTCACAGCAAGACGTGACACGCACGACGGACAATGAGACGGGGCATGATCCGAAACGCAACCCGGCCGAGGTTCCGTTGCCCGCCGATGAAGAGTCGCCGGTCGATGAAGACATGACGGATGTGGCGGCCAACAACTCGGTGTCGAGCGAGCATCCTGGGTCGCAATGACCGGATTGAATCAGTGTGGGGACAGACCATGAGCACGCCATTCAAGGTCGGCGACGCGGTTCACTGGAACAGCGAGGCCGGGGAGATTCGCGGCAAGGTTGTCAAGGTGCACACCCGGGATGTCGAGTTCATGGGCCGCCATCGGCCTGCTTCAAAGGACGAGCCGCAGTACCAAGTCAAAAGTGACAAGACCGGGCATCTGGCGATGCACCACGGCGCGGCACTTCATCCCGCGAAGTGACCGGTCTAGTGCGACGAAACAAACTCGGAAGGCGTTGTCGGCGGCGGCAATGAGTACGTCGCCTTCATCCATTCAACCTCCGCTTGGGGTGTCCGGCCGAAAAACCGTTTGAACTCGCGACTGAATTGCGAGGCGCTTTCATAACCCACGTCAAACGCTGCTGCCGATGCGCTCATGGCTTGGCGCAGCATCAGCAGCCGCGCCTGATGCAGGCGTGTCGACTTCAGGTATTGCATCGGCGAGGTATCGGTCACGCTGCGAAAGTGCAGGTGAAAACTCGCTACGCTCATGCTCGCTTCGCGGGCCAATTGCTCGACGTCGAGGCGCTGCTGATAACAGCTGTGAATCTTGCGGATCGCCCGGCTCACCTTGCCGAAATGCCCGCGACGATGCAGCGCGGCACGCATTGATCCACCTTGCTCGCCCGTGAGAATGCGGTAATAGATCTCACGCACCAGCGCCGGCCCGAGAATTTTCGCTTCACTGGCGACGCTCATCGCCTCGAGAAAACGCAAGGTCGTGGTGCGCAGCGCGTCGTCCATCGGCGAGGCATACATGCCCTTCGGCTCAGCATCGCTGACGCCATGTACCTCATCGACTTGCAACATCAACTCGCTGGCCAACTGAAAGTCCAGTTGCATGTAAATCGCGAGCATCGGCTCGGCTGCCGTGGCGTCGGTCTCCATGGTGAAGGGGATGGGCACGGACACCACCAGATAATGCTGCGCGTCATAGACGTAGGTGTCCTCACCCAGATAACCGCGCTTGCGACCTTGGCAGAGGATGACAATGCCGGGGTCGTACAACACTGGTGTGCGGGTCAGTGGGCGATTCGAGCGCAGGAAGCGTACATCATCGAGCACGCTGAGGTTGTAGCCCTCGACCGGTGCGAGGACTTCCATCAGTTGCACCATGCGCGCGGTGCTGCCATCGGCCGGCGTCATTGTTTTCTCTCTCAGTGATCGGTGGAGCAACTCAGCGCTTGCCATTGATCAATCTCGTCGAGCGCCTGTTGCAGGCGGTCACGCACCAGCCCCAACGCATCACTGCCGAGTAACAAATGGGCGGGAGGCTCGGGGCAATCGATGATCTGCAGCATCGCTTGCGCAGCCTTTTGCGGGTCGCCGAGCTGCTTGCCGCTTTTTGCTTCCCGGGCTTGGCGGATCGGGTCGAAACTGGCGTCGTAGTCGGCAATGCTGCGCGCGGTGCGTTGCATCGAACGGCCGGCCCAGTCAGTGCGAAACGAGCCAGGCGCCACCGCCGTGACGAAGACATTGAAGGGCCGCAGCTCTTTGCTCAGGGTATCGGAGATCCCTTCAAGCGCAAATTTGCTGCCGCAGTAATAGGCGATGCCGGGCATCGTGATGGTGCCGCCCATGGAAGTGATGTTGAGGATGCGGCCGGCGCGACGCTGGCGGAAGTAGGGCAGGAAGGCCTTGGTCACGGCGACCGCGCCGAACACATTGACGTCGAACTGACGGCGCATGTCCTCCAGCGGAGATTCTTCAAAAATACCTTCGTGACCGTAACCGGCGTTGTTGATCAGCACGTCGACGGGACCGTGAGTGGCTTCCACTTGCGCAACGACGCTGTCGATCCGCTCAAAATCAGTGACGTCCAGCAGCACCCCGTAAGCGTTGTCCGGGGACAGCGCCTGGAAGTTTTTCAGGTCGGATTCATTGCGCACAGTGCCGATCACGCGGTGGCCGTTGGCAATGGCTTCCTTGGCCAGTGCATGGCCGAAACCGCTGCTGACGCCGGTGATGAACAGGGTTTTGCTTGGTTTCATGACGGTCTCCAATGACTCGGGTGTGACGTCATGGTAGCCATCACCCAAGCGCTCACCTATGCCGGTTTGTCTTGGAGCCTTGCCTATTCCTATCAGGCGCTCGTGATGTTCAGAAAAAACGGTGGCTGCCGGCTAAGCACGCTCACCGTCGATCTTGCTGTTCTGTGGCCGTCAGAAACGTGCCAGTCGATAGGGCGTGCCACTTGGCAAAGCCGTTGCCGGGATTGCATCTGCGCGCGTCATCCTCACCACCATCTCCGCCGTCACCGCCGCCTGTGTCAGCCCCAGATGCTGGTGCCCAAACGCAAGCAACACCTTGCCCCCACAGACCTGATCAATCACCGGCAACGAATCCGGCAACGATGGCCTAAAGCCCATCCACGGCGTCGCTGCTTCAGCACTCAGATCCTGGCGAAACAAGCCCTGACTCAACCGATGCAACTGCCATGCGCGTTCCATGCTCGGTGGCTTCTCCAGACCGGCGAACTCGACGGTGCCGGCCAAGCGCAAGCCTTCGGACATCGGCGTCATGATGAACTTGCGTTCCAGCGAGGTGACGGGGAAGGGCAGTCGATCATGTTCCTGCGGCAGCATCAGGTGGTAACCGCGCTCGGTGTCCAGCGGTACTTTTTTGCCGGTGAGGGCGGCGGTGAGTTTCGCCGAATGTGCGCCGCAGGCAATCAGCACGCGGCTTGCAGTCAGAGCGCCATTGCCGGTGATCAGCGCAACACCATGCTCTTGTACATGGCCGCCCTGAACCTGTTGCTGGACAAAATTCACACCACTGGCCTTGGCCGCCTCGACCAGTTCGCACACCACGCGGTAGGGGTCGATGAAATGCCCGGTGCGCGGGAAGAACAAACCGCCCTGAATCTGTTCGCTGAGTTGCGGCGCGGTTTCGCGTATGGCGCCGGCCTGCCAGTAGTCGACCGGCACTTGCTGCTGGAGCAATCGGCTCTGCAATGCCTGGATTGCCTGACGCGATTCGGGACGTTCGAACACCAGTAACGAGCCATCGATCTTCAACAGGTCGGGCCGCTGAATGTCGGCGAGCAGGCGCTGCCAGGCCTCAAGACTGCTTTCATTGAGCGCGCGCAAGCCTGCTACGGTGTTCTGAAAAGGCGCCGGCCGCAGATTCAGCAGCAACCGGGTGAACCATGGCAGGGCGCGTGGCAGGTATTTCCAGTCCAGCCGCAACGGCCCCATCGGGTCCATCAGCATGGCTGGCAGGCGCTTGAGGATGGACGCGTCGGCAATCGGAAACACCTGCTCGGTCGCCAGATGCCCGGCGTTGCCGAATGAGGCGCCGTGGCCGGGTTGCTGCTGATCGATGACCACCACGCGCAAACCCTGGCGAGCCAGACGCAGCGCGCAGGCGACGCCGATGATGCCGGCGCCGACCACGGCGATGTCGTGGGAGACGTTATTCACCATGGCGCTGCACTTCCCTGTGGCCATCAAGCAGACGCCGTAATTGCAGCGGATTGCCTTGTTTCAATGCGTCAGGCAGCAAGCTGTCCGGGAAGTCCTGATAGCAGACCGGGCGCAGGAAACGCAGGATCGCCGCGGTACCGACGGATGTTGTGCGCGAGTCGGATGTGGCCGGGAACGGCCCGCCGTGAACCATAGCGTCACACACCTCGACCCCGGTGGGCCAGCCGTTGACCAGCAAGCGACCGGCCTTGCGCTCCAGCGTCGGCAGCAATGCACGCGCCTGTTCCAGGTCTTGGTCATCCAGGTGCAACGTGGCGGTCAACTGGCCTTCCAGAAGCTCGGTGACCTGACGGATTTCAGCTTCACTTTCGCATTGTACGATCAGCGCCGCCGCACCGAACGCTTCGGCTTGCAGGCGGTGATCGGCGAGAAAGTCGGCGGCCTCGGTCACGAATACATGGGCCTGACACTGGTTTGGGCCGCTGCCGGGCTGGCCAACGCCGGCGATGCGCGTATCGGCACTTTCGGCAAGCGCATTCACGCCAGCCTCGTAGGCGCTGAAGATGCCCGGTGTCAGCATCGTCTGCGCCGGGCTGCGCTGAATGGTCTCGGCGGTGGCGGCGATAAATTTGTCCAGCGCCGGTCCTTTCAACGCGATCACTAATCCCGGATTGGTGCAGAACTGGCCCGCGCCCAATGTCAGCGAAGCCACGAATCCTTCAGCCAAAGCTTGCGTGCGATTGTCCAGCGCCGCTGGAAACAACAGCACCGGATTGATCGAACTCATTTCCGCGTACACCGGAATCGGTTCTGGTCTGGCCTGCGCTGCTTGAATCAACGCCAGACCGCCGCTGCGCGAACCGGTGAAACCCACCGCTTTGATCCGTGGATCTGTGACCAGCGCAATGCCCACTTCGCGGCCGGAGCCGTACAACAAGGAAAACACGCCGTTCGGCAAGCCACAGGCTTTTACCGCCCGGGCCACCGCGCGGCCGACCAGTTCGCTGGTGCCGGGATGCGCACTGTGCGCCTTGACGATCACCGGACAACCGGCGGCCAGTGCCGATGCGGTATCACCGCCCGCCACTGAGAACGCCAGCGGAAAGTTGCTTGCGCCAAACACCGCGACCGGTCCCAGCGCAATCTGCCGTTGACGCAGATCGGCGCGCGGCAGCGGTTGACGTTGCGGCAGCGCGCTATCGACACGCACATCCAGCCATTCACCGGCTCGCACCGTGCGGGCGAACATTCTTAATTGCTGGCAAGTACGCCCGCGTTCGCCCAGCAGTCGCGCGTGCGGCAGGCCGGTTTCCGCGTGGGCACGGTCGATCAGCTCATCGCCCAGGGCTTCGATTTCCCCGGCAATGCCTTCAAGGAATTCGGCGCGGACATTCAGGGTTGTCTCGCGATAAACATCGAATGCGGCCCAAGCCAACGCGCAGGCCTGTTCGACATGCCCGGCCGAGCCACCGGCATACGCTGGTTGCAGCGCTTCATCGGTGGCCGGATTGATCCCGCAAATGGCGCTGCGATTGCCGGCAATCGTGTGCTGCCCGATCAGCATGTGGCCCGTCAAAGTCATGGTGTCTTCCTGATAAAAGGGAAATGCCTGCCGCGTAGCAAAACGCATCGCGGCAGGTGAGGCTGAGGTGTCAGGCGAAGTTCTGTTCCGCCGACCAGTTCTCGTACCAGTGACGGAACAGCGAATACTGCTTCTCGGCATACCGCCGCTGCGAATCGCTCAACGCATCGGTTTCGTTGAAGTGCAGGGTGTATTCCTTGTCGCCGTTGAGCACCATCAGGTGTTTGTAATACAGCACCAGGTCGCAGCCTTCATCGAACGACGACAGTACCGCCAGCGCCGATTCCAGTTCCCGGGCCTGACGACGGGCCTTGGCGTCGCCCTTGGCCGCTTGCTTGCTCAGCGCCACCAGTTGCAGCACTTCGCGGGGCAGGGCGTTGCCGATGCCGGTGATGGCGCCGGTGGCGTTGCAGTTGACGAAACCGTGCACCACTTGCGTGTCGACGCCGACCATCAAGGTCACGTCATCGTCCTTGGATGTGATGTTTTCAGCGGCGTAACGCAGGTCGGCGCCACCGCCGAATTCTTTGAAACCGATCAGGTTCGGGTACTCGCGGCGCAATTCGAAGAACAGGTCGGCGCGGGTGGCGAAGCCGTAGTAAGGGCTGTTGTAGATCACCGCCGGCAGATTCGGCGCGGCTTGCAGGATGGCGGCGAAATGGGCCTTTTGCGCCGTGACCGAAGCACCACGGGACAGCACACGCGGAATCACCATCAAACCCTGCGCGCCGACTTTCGCCGCGTGCGCCGCATGGGAGACCGCTTCACGGGAATTCACCGCGCCGGTGCCCACGATCGTCGGGATGCCCGCCGCGACCAGACGCGCCACGCCTTCTTGACGCTCGGCCTCGGTGAGCAGCGGCCAGTCGCCCATGGAACCGCAATAGACCACGGCGCTCATGCCGATATCGATCAGCTCGCGTCCTTTGGCCACCAAGGCGTCGAAGTCCGGTTTGCGCTGGGCGGTGCACGGGGTCATCAGGGCCGGCATGCAACCGGTGAAGATGTTGTCGCTCATTGTTTTAACTCCTTGGCACATCGTTCAAATTGAGGTGAAAAGTCTGCGCGGTGGCTCAGATGCCCCACGCGAACGGGTCTGCTTCGTCGATCAGCAAGGTGCTGTCGGCGGTCATGTAAGCGCGGCCGGTGATGAACGGGCGCACTCGCTCGCCGTCCCATTCGAAGCGGCCTTCGAACTGGCTGCCGGTGATACTTGCCTGCACCCAGGTGGCGCCGGGTTGCAGTTTGTCGTCGGCCGCGAGGCAGGCGAGTTTGGCGCTAGTGCCGGTGCCGCACGGAGAGCGGTCGTAGGCTTTGCCAGGGCACATGACGAAGTTGCGGCTGTCGGCAACGGCGTCGTCTGCAAACAGTTCGATGTGATCGATGACGGCGCCGTCTTCGCCGTAAATGCCCTGATCTTCGAGGGCCTTGAGCATTGCCCAGGTGTACGCCGTGAGGTGTTCGACGTTGTCCATCGTCAATGTCTGGCCGTGCTCGGAGACGAGGAAAAACCAGTTGCCGCCATAGGCGATGTCGCCCAATACCTGACCGAATCCCGGCACGTCCACCGGCACCTGTTTGCGATGGCGGTAGGCGGGCACGTTGCCCAATGTCACCGAGCCGTCCTCATGCAACGTGGCGCTGACCGGGCCGACTGGCGTGTCGATTTTGTGGATGCCCGATTGGATTTTTCCCAAGTACTGCAACGAATTGATCAGGCCGATGGTGCCGTGGCCGCACATGCCCAGATAACCGGCGTTGTTGAAGAAAATCACCCCGCACGTGGCGTCCGGCGAGACCGGCTCGCAATACAGCGCGCCGACCAGCACATCGTTGCCGCGAGGCTCCAGCAGGCAGGCGCGGCGCCATTGGTCATGCTGAGTGCGCAGCGCATCGCGTTTTTCCACCATGCTGTTGCCGGGCAGGTCGGGGAAGCCTGTCATCACCAGACGCGTGGGCTCACCGCCGGTGTGGGAATCAATGACGTGTACTCGTTTCATGAATAGATTCCTTTAGGTGATTTCAGTAGGCGCCGGCAGGGCGCGCAGCCACGGTCGAGTCGGGGGCGGCGATTTCGCTTTCCTCATCATCGTCTTCCAGACGCAGCAGATGCGCCGGCACACCGGTCGCGGCGCCCCAGTAATAAATGCCGGTGGCGCATGCGGCGACGACGATCGTGTCGAACGGATGAGCGAGGATGCCGAGGCCACCAAAGGTGCCGAGTTTCGACAGCACGATGGTCACCGCGTAGAAGGCGATCAGCCACGCTGAACTACGCACCTGGCGGGCCAGATTGAGGTGGGCGGTCGGCACGAAACGGCCGCACAGGAGATAGACGACGAACATCAGAATCTGCAGGCCAAGCAGCCACGACACGGTGTTCCAGCCCGACCAGTAGACAATCAGCGCGGCGATGATGAACGACACCGGCCCGAGCACGCCCATGCACTTGACCCGGAACGGCCGTGGCATGTCTGGCGCATTGCGGCGCAGCGCGGCCACGGACACGGGGGCCACGGCGTAGCTCAACACCAGCGCAGCGGAGACCACGTTGATCAGCGCCTCCCACGACGGAAACGGCAGGGTCCAGAACACCGAAAGGGCGAAGGTCAGCCACAGCGCCGGACGTGGGATGCCGGATTTTTCGTCGATGTGGGTGAAGACCTTGAAGAAGGTGCCGGTCTGCGCCCAGCCGTAGATCACTCGCGGGGTGGCGTTCATGTAGATGTTGCCGCAGCCGCTTGGCGAGATCACCGCATCGGCGACCACCAGATAAGCCAGCCAACCCACACCCAGTGCCAGTGCAATGTCGCGGTACGGCAGGGAAAACTCTTTGCTGATCCCGGCCCAGCCATTGGCGAGCATTTCGGTCGGGATGCTGCCAAGAAAGGCCATTTGCAGCAGCACATAAATCAACGTCGACAGCAGCACCGAGAGGATCAGCGCGATGGGAATAGTGCGCTGCGGATTCTTCACTTCACTGGCCACGGAGATGATTGGCGTCAGCCCCAGGTAAGCGAAAATCACGCCACCCGCCGACACCGCCATTTCGATACCGGACAAGCCGAACGGGGCGAAACCCTGCACGTGGAAGTTGGCCGGTTTGAAGAAGGTGAACAGCACACCGATCACCAGCAACGGCACGATGAATTTGAATACGCTGACCAGATTATTGGCCTTGGCGAAGGTCTTCACGCTGCGGTAGTTGAGCAGGAAGAAAATGCAGAGCAGACCAAACTGCACCATCCACCCGAGGATCGTCGGATCGCCGCTGCCAGCCTTGGTCAGCTCGGGAAACCATGCCGCCGCGTATTGGCGCGAAGCAACCACTTCGATCGCCACCAGACTGGAAAACGCAATCAGGGTGATAAAACCCATCAAGTAGCCGAGCAACGGCCCGTGGGAGTACACCGGATAACGCACCACGCCACCGGCACGCGGCAGTGCAGCGCCGAGTTCACAGTAGACGATGCCCAGCAACAACACGGCGAAGCCGCCCAGCAGCCAGGAAAAAATCCCCGCCGGCCCGGCAATCGCGGACACATGACTGGCCGCGAACAACCAGCCGGAACCGAAGATCGCCCCCAGCCCGATAAATGTGAGGTCGATCAGTGAAAGCTGTTTTTTGAACTTGCCTTGGCCTGACATGGCATCGCCTTCTTGTGAGTTATTGGATAGGCAGTTGTGTCACTCGGACGGCCAGACTTTGAACTCATCAGCGGTGTGGCGATTGATGTTTTGCCGCGGGTTCGATGACGAAATCAGCACAATGGCGCCGATGAAACACGGTCCTCGACACGCCTTGAATGATGCTGCAATCTGCACGCGAACGCCGCATGGCGGGGACTTGGTCGATCCACGTTACGAGGGGAATCTCTGATGCAGCAGGCGTTTTCGATCCTGGCCCAAGGCATGAATGGCCAGCGTCCGCAGACACTGGAGGAACTCTTGGCCGGCGCCGCGCTGTTGTTGCCGATGCTTGATGTGATCCCCAATGCGGCGATTTTCATCAAGGATGTGCAGGCCCGTTACGTGCTCGCCAACCGCACGCTGGTGCAACGCTGTGGCTTGAAGGATTTGCGCCCGTTGCTCGGCAAAACCAGTGCGCAGGTGTTCCCGGCACAACTCGGACCGGGTTACACCGAGCAGGATCGCAAAGTGCTGGAGGAGGGCTTTGTGCTGGAGGATCAACTGGAACTGCATCTGTACGGCAGTCGCGAACCGGGCTGGTGCCTGACGCACAAGCAGCCGCTGTACAACCGTGACGGCGTGATTATTGGTCTGGCGGGAATCTCGGTGGATCTGCAATCGGCCAGTGAAACGCACCCGGCATTCGAGCGGCTGGCGGCGGTCGATGAGCATATTCGCGCGAATTTCAATCGCCGCGTCACCCTCGGTGAACTGACGCGCATCTCCGGTATTTCAGTCGCGCAACTGGAGCGTTACTGCAAACGGGTGTTCCACCTGACGCCACGGCAGATGATCCAGAAAGTACGCCTTGAACACGCGCACCGGTTGTTGCATACCGACCTGCCGATTACCGATGTGGCGCTGCAATGCGGCTACACCGATCACAGCGCCTTCACCCGCCAGTTCAAGGCGTCTACCGGGTTTACTCCGCGCGAGTATCGGCAGGCCACCTCACCCTGATGAAATGGCACTGAGAAGCAATGTAGGAGCTGCCGAAGGCTGCGATCTTTTGATTCTGTTTTTTTAGATCAAGATCAACAGATCGCAGCCTTCGGCAGCTCCTACAGTGGAGTTATTTCAGGACGGTCAGCCAAGCCGAGAGCAGTAACAATAACGCGAGTACTGCGTTCATCCGCTTGAATGCCTTTGGCGATCCCATCAATCGCGCACTGCCCACACCCAGCAACGCCCACAACGTCATGCACGGCAATGACACCAGCAAAAACGCCAGCGACAGCACCAACAATCGCAGCGTCTTGTCACCACCGCCGACAAATACGCTGACCACCGCCACAGCCATCATCCACACCTTGGGATTGACCAGTTGCAGCATGGCGGCGCCCAGCACGCTGAAACTTTCGGCCTGCGTCTCAGCCGGGTCCAGCGATGGCGGCGCGCTGCGAAAGATCTGCCACGCCAGCCAGCTCAACCAGAGCACACCGCCCCAGGCCATGGCTTGCTGCACGCGCGGGTAGCGCAGCAACGTTTCGCCGGCACCGAGGCCGACCACCAATACAATCAGTGCCGCCGCCGCGCAGGCGCCAAAAATGATCGGCAACGTGGCGAGCAGGCCTTGGCGCGAACTGTGGCTCAACACCAGAATATTGGTCGGCCCCGGCGTAATCGAGGCAACGAAAGCGAATAGCAGGAAGGGCAATAATGACGCCATGGGCGGATTCCTTGGAAGTAAACACAGGAAGCCATGATCGCCAGTCGGTGTACGTCAGTCTGGAAGGATTGAGCAGCGCTTGCGGTAGTCGGCGGGGGTGAGTTGGTAGGCGCGACGGAACCAGCGACCGAGATGACTCTGGTCGGCAAAACCGAGCACGCTGGCGACCTGCGCCGGCGTTTCCCCCCGAGCCAGCAACTGACGCGCCTTGGCCAGACGCAGCTGGATCAGGTACGCGTGCGGCGCCAGGCCAAAAGCCGACTTGAAGGCGCGGCTAAGACGAAAACGGTCGACCCCGCAGACCCGCGCGAGATCATCGAGACCGATATCTTCATAGGTGTGCGCGTGCAGATAATCCCGCGCCAGTTGCGCCACCAACGGCAGGCGAGGATCGAAATCCTGGCGTTTGCGCCACGCGAGATGGCGCGTGAGCGAGCCGAGCAAGCCATCGATGGCGGTCTGGCGGACAATGCGCAGATCGCCGTCATGCAACGCATGAAAAGCGTGACTGATCGCTGTGGCCAGACGCGGGTCCTGACTCAGCGTATCGGCAAAACCGGGCTGGCTGTCGGACGGTGCATCTTCGAACAGCGCGTGCATTTCACGCTCAAGCCAATGCGGATCGAGGTAGAGCATCGAATAGGTAAAACCCTCCTCGGTAGGCGCTTGCCCATCGTGGATTTCCCCCGGCTCCAGCAAGAACACGTTGCCTGGCGTACTGCGATGGCGCATGCGGCGGCAATTGAACTGCTGCACACCTTGCTCGGTGACGCCGACGAGGAAACTGTCATGCCAGTGCGGATCGTAGGCATGGCCCTCGAAGTGAGCGCGAATCGATTCAATCCCGGTGTCGACATCCTGGGACAGCTCGATCCAGTTGCGTTTATCCACGGAGGCTCCAGAGTTCGCCATTGAAAGGTGCGGCCCCATAAAATACCGCGCAATGATCATCGACGTTTAGAAGATTTGTGCAGGTGAGGGGACTAGACTCTGCAGGTCACGACCCCTTTGCCGGCAGGTGGAATGCGATGATTAACCGATGCTCGCTCTGGGGCATGCTCACCCTGATCGGGCTTAGCCTGACGCTTGGCGCAGGCTGCTCCAGCCGAAAACACTATCCACCGTCAGGTGTTGGCGATGCCTGCTACGCCAAAGCCTTGCCGTCGGTCGGCGAGGGCGGTCTGGCCTGGGGCTCCAGTCTGAACATGGCCCGGCAGAAATCGATGAACAACTGCATCCGTTATGCCGGGCGCTCCGGGGGCACGCCGGACACCTGTCAGGTGGTGTTGGCCAAATGCCGATAGCTTTCTGTTGACATGGTTGCTTTTGGCAAATATATAGTTGCTTTAAGCAATTATCTGAGTGTTTGCCATGTCCAGCAGCCATCTCCTCGAGCAAGCCGATGTTGTGCGCGGCTTCAATCGTTTTTACACCCATCAGATCGGCGTATTGCAGGAGCATTTGCTGCAAAGCGACTACTCGCTGACTGAGCTGCGCATTTTGTATGAGCTGGCCTCGCGTGGCGACCTGACCAGCGCCGATCTACGCCAGATGCTTGGGCTGGACGCCGGCTACATGAGTCGCATCATCAGTGGTTTCGAGAAGCGTGGCCTGATCCAGAAAGTCCCGTCGCCGACCGACGCCCGCGCCGCGCAATTGCACCTTACCGAGCTGGGCCGTGAAATTCTGATCCCGTTGGAAAAGGCTTCCCGTGAACAGATCGTCACCATGCTCGAGCGATTACCTGAACCGCAGCAGAAACGTCTGGTCGGCGCAATGACGCTGATCCAGACACTGCTGCAAGGCAACAAGGATTCGAACTACGTGTTACGCGATCCGCAGCCCGGTGACATGGGCACGGTGATGCAACAGCAAGCCGCGCTGTATAGCCGCGAATACGGCTGGAATTCGGAGTTCGAAACACTGGTGGCCGAGGTGGTCGCCAAGTACCTGCGTGATTACGACCCGACAAGCGAGCGCTGCTGGATTGCGGAAAAGGACGGCAAGGTTATTGGCTCTGTGTTTATCGTCCGCCAGGATGAAACGACCGCCAAACTGCGCATGCTCTACGTCGACGCCAGCGCGCGGGGCTTGGGCATTGGCAGTCGTCTGGTCGAGGAGTGCCTGCGCTTTGCCCGACAGATTGGCTACCAGAAAATGACCTTGTGGACGACCAGCAACCTGACGGCTGCGCGCAAGATTTATCAGCAGGCGGGGTTTGAACTGGTGGAGGAAGAAGCGGTTCACAGCTTTGGCAAGGATCTGGTGAGTCAGACGTGGGCGCGGGCGCTGTGATCTGATTTTCATCGGCGGGTGCAGTGAAAAGGCAGACGAAAAAAAACCGCCTTTGCGGGGCGGTTCTTTTGTAAACCTTGGTTTGCGACCGAGGTTTTTTGCTTCACTAGCTGCTTTAACGTTCGCTCATGGTAGGAGTCTTTGTGCCCCCTTGCAAGGTTAAAGTTCGTAAGAAACTGGTTGTTTGCGCTATTTCATTTTCATAAAAAGCTGGCAGAAATAATGGTTAACAAAACAGAAAATTACTTTTCCTGAAAGCCTCTGAATGAAGGTTATGATGCGGGCGCTCACTTGTTCGAGCAGCGGTGAGGCCAGGCTGGTGACCAAACGGTTTCATGCCCTTTGACACGGTTTTGCACCCGTGCCGGAATGATGTTTCGGAGGGATTTCAACCGGCCGCCTCACTAGCTGCTTTAACGTGCAGGCTGAAGGCAAGTATGATCCGGTAAGTTTGCTGGAGGTTTGGCCCCCAGCCCTGGAGGCCAAAACGTATGAAGCTTTTGCTGCGTACGCTGAGCCTTGTATGGAGATTGTTTAAAGCCTTTCGCTTTTACGAGTTCCTGCGAGACCACTTTGACGACCTGAAGTAAGGGTCGTTGAGGTGGGAGAAGCCCGTTTCAGTTTCGACTGGAACGGGCTTTTTTTGTTTTTTTAAAACTGTCATAAGTAGGATTTTTCTGTGTCGGATTTTTTTTGCGTGTAGGGCATTTCTTTGGCAAGTGTAGGCCTAGTTCAAACCACCCCGTAATCCACAAAAAAACGTTCGATTATCGAGCACCCAAACCTTCGTCCAATTGCCCACCTCGACACTCCGGCGTACTGTGAGTCGCGATGCCTGAAACCCCGTAATCCCAAAATAACGACAACAACGAGCAATGCCCCATGGACAGTCATCTGCTGAGCGATCGCAGCAGCGTGTTCCGTCACGCTGACCCTTATGCCGTCTCCGACTACGTCAACCAGCACGTCGGCCAGCACTTCATCGGCCTGTCCAGAACCGCCCACCCGCAAGCCTGCCTCAACCATCGCAAACTCGCCGACCTCGATCTGGCCCGCATCAGCTATGGCGGCAGCGTGCGCGTGACGTCCGTGGCACTGGAGACCGTTTACCACTTACAAGTTTTGCTGCGCGGCAATTGCCTGTGGCGCGGGCACAAACACGAGCAGCATCTGGTGCCGGGCGAGTTGCTGTTGATCAATCCGGATGATCCGGTCGATCTGACGTACTCGGATGATTGCGAAAAATTCATCCTCAAGGTGCCGGTCAGCGTGCTCGAATCGGTGTGCGACGAGCAGCGTTGGCAGCACCCCTCCAGCGGTATCCGTTTCCTGCGCAATCACTATCGGCTGGAGGAGTTGGAAGGCTTCACCAACCTGCTGGCGATGATCTGTCAGGAAGCCGAGGCCAGCGATCCGTTACTGCGGGTGCAGGAGCATTACGCGCAGATCATCGCCAGCAAACTGATTTCGCTGATGAACACCAATGTCAGCCGTGAGTGCCTGAGCACGCCGAACGTCAGCTTCGAGCGCATCATCGATTACATCGAGCGCAATCTGAAACAGGACCTGCCCGCCGAACATCTGGCCGCGCAGGCGAGCATGAGCCCGCGCTCGCTGTATGCTTTGTTCGAACGCCAACTCGGCGTCACACCGATGCAATACATCCGCCAGCGCAAGCTGGCACGCATTCACGCCTGCCTCAGCGACCCAAGCTGCCCGGTGCGCAATCTCACTGAACTGGCGCTGGATTATGGCTTTCTGCACCTGGGCCGCTTCTCCGAAAGCTATCGCCAGCAATTCGGCGAACTGCCGTCGCAGACCTTCAAACGCCGCCACTGACACTCCGCACTAAACCCTCGCGAAACATGCTGAATCATCTGCCGCGTCATCCTGCACAAAACGGATAGCGATCTGCAGGATTCGGCTATTGCCCCGTGCATCGCCTCCCTAATCTGACCTGGCCTGAACAATAACAATGGAGGCCCCGGCCATGTCCCTGGGAATCGACTACCTCAATGCCATGCTTGAAGAAGACAAGGAGAAGGGCGCCTACCGCTGCAAGCGGGAGATGTTCACCGATCCGCGTCTGTTTGAACTGGAGATGGCGCACATCTTCGAAGGTAACTGGATTTACCTCGCCCATGAAAGCCAGATCCCCAACAACAACGATTTTCTCACCACCACCATGGGGCGCCAGCCGATCTTTATCGCGCGCAACAAGGACGGTGTACTCAATGCGTTCCTCAATGCCTGCAGCCATCGCGGCGCCATGTTGTGCCGGCACAAGTCCGGCAACCGCTCCAGCTACACTTGCCCGTTTCACGGCTGGACGTTCAATAACAGCGGCAAACTGCTCAAGGTCAAAGACCCGAGCGAGGCCGGTTACCCGCAAGGCTTCAACTGCGAAGGCTCCCATGACCTGACCAAGGTTGCGCGTTTCGAGTCCTATCGCGGCTTTCTGTTCGGCAGCCTGAATGCCGATGTGAAACCCCTCGCTGAGCATCTGGGCGAATCGGCAAAAATCATCGATATGATCGTCGATCAGTCGCCTGAAGGCTTGGAAGTGCTGCGCGGTTCAAGTTCCTATATCTACGAAGGCAACTGGAAACTCACCGCTGAAAATGGCGCCGATGGCTACCACGTCAGCTCGGTGCACTGGAACTACGCCGCCACCCAGAACCAGCGTCAACAGCGCGAAGCGGGTGAAGCGATCAAAACCATGAGCGCCGGCAGTTGGGCGAAGAAGGGCGGCGGTTTCTACTCCTTCGACCACGGTCATCTGCTGCTCTGGACCCGCTGGGCCAACCCTGAAGACCGCCCGGCCTACGAGCGCCGCGATGAACTCGCCCGTGATTTCGGCCAGGCCCGCGCCGACTGGATGATCGAAAACTCGCGTAACCTGTGCCTGTACCCCAACGTGTACCTGATGGATCAGTTCAGCTCACAGATCCGCATTGCCCGGCCAATCTCAGTCGACAAGACTGAAATCACCATCTACTGCATCGCCCCCAAAGGCGAGAGCGCCGAGGCGCGCGCCAAACGTATTCGTCAGTACGAAGACTTCTTCAACGTCAGCGGCATGGCCACGCCGGATGACCTGGAAGAGTTCCGCTCGTGCCAGGCCGGCTATGGCGCGGGTCGCGGCTGGAACGACATGTCCCGTGGCGCCACCCATTGGGTCGAAGGCGCCGACGCCGCCGCCGAAGAAATCGACCTTAAACCATTGCTCTCCGGCATGCGTACCGAAGACGAAGGCCTGTTTGTGCTGCAACACAAGTACTGGCAAGAAACCATGCTCAAGGCCGCTGCCGCCGAACCTCAACTGATTCCTGTGGAGGCCGTGTGATGAGCAACCTCTACGAAACCGTGCGCGATTTTCTCTTCCGCGAAGCGCGCTATCTCGATGACGGTCAGTGGGATCAATGGCTGGAACTGTACGCCGCCGATGCGACCTTCTGGATGCCGGCCTGGGACGACAAAGACACCCTCACCGAAGACCCGCAAAGCGAGATCTCGCTGATCTGGTACGGCAACCGTGGCGGCCTCGAAGACCGCATCTTCCGGATCAAGACCGAGCGCTCCAGCGCGACCCTCCCCGACACCCGCACCTCGCACAACCTGAGCAACATCGAAATCGTCGGGCAGAGCGAAGGGCTGTGCCAGGTGCGTTTCAACTGGCACACCCTGAGCTTTCGCTATCAGGTCACCGACAGCTACTTCGGCAGCAGTTTCTACACCCTCGATCTGCGTGGTGAACAGCCGCTGATCAAGGCCAAGAAAGTCGTGCTGAAAAACGATTACGTCCGTCAGGTCATCGACATTTATCACATCTAGTCGACACGGCGAGGTGCACCATGAATTTCCAGATTGCGCTAAATTTTGAAGACGGCGTCACTCGTTTCATCGAGGCGGGTGGCCATGAAACTGTCGCCGATGCGGCGTATCGCCAAGGCATCAACATCCCGCTGGACTGCCGCGACGGTGCCTGCGGCACCTGCAAGTGTTTCGCCGAAGTCGGGCGGTACGACATGGGCGACAACTTCATTGAAGACGCCTTGAGCGCCGATGAACTCGCGCAAGGTTATGTGCTGACCTGCCAGATGCGCGCCGCCAGCGATTGCGTCGTCCGCGTACCGGCCGGCTCGCAGGTGTGCAAGACCGAACAGGCGAACTTCCAGGCGTCGATCAGCGCTGTCCGGCAATTGTCCGAGAGCACCATCGCGCTGTCGATCAAGGGCGAGGCGCTAAGCAAACTGGCGTTTTTGCCGGGCCAGTACGTCAATCTGCAAGTGCCCGGCAGCGAGCAGACCCGCGCCTATTCCTTCAGCTCGTTGCAGAAGGACGGCGAAGTCAGCTTCCTGATCCGTAACGTGCCTGGCGGTTTGATGAGCAGCTTTCTCACCGGGTTGGCCAAGGCCGGCGACAGCATGAACCTGGCCGGGCCGTTGGGCAGTTTCTACCTGCGCGAGATCAAGCGGCCGCTGCTGTTGTTGGCGGGCGGCACCGGCCTGGCACCGTTCACCGCGATGCTGGAAAAGCTCGCCGAGCAGGGCAGCGATCATCCCGTGCATTTGATCTATGGCGTGACCAATGACTTCGATCTGGTGGAACTCGATCGCCTCGAAGCCTTCACCGCCCGCATCCCGAACTTCAGTTTCGGCGCCTGCGTGGCCAATCCGCAGAGTGCGCATCCGCTCAAGGGCTACGTCACCCAGCACATCGAGCCGCGCCATCTCAATGAAGGTGACGTCGATGTGTACCTGTGCGGCCCGCCGCCGATGGTTGAAGCGGTCAGCCAATACATTCGTGAACAGGGCATCACCCCCGCGAATTTCTACTACGAAAAATTTGCCGCTGCGGCTGCCTGAAATCCTTTCTCGAGGTTGTCATGAACAACAGATTCTCCAACAAGGTCGCGCTGGTCACCGGCGCGGCTCAGGGTATCGGCCGCCGCGTCTGCGAGCGCCTGCTGGACGAAGGCGCGCAAGTGATCGCCGTCGACCTTTCCGAACTGGTGCACGAACTGCAAGGCGAGGGCGTTCTCGCGCTGACTGCCGACCTTGAGCAATACGCCGATTGTGCAAGGGTCATGGCCGAAGCGATCAACACCTTCGGCCGTCTCGACATCCTGATCAATAACGTCGGTGGCACGATCTGGGCCAAACCGTTCGAGCACTACGAAGTCGAGCAGATTGAAGCCGAAGTGCGCCGCTCGCTGTTCCCGACGCTGTGGTGTTGCCACGCCGCGCTGCCGTACATGCTCAAGCAAGGGCGCGGCGCCATCGTCAACGTCTCGTCGATTGCTACCCGCAGCATCAATCGCGTGCCGTACGGCGCGGCCAAGGGCGGCATCAATGCCCTGACTGCGTGCTTGGCGTTCGAGAACGCCGAGCGCGGAATTCGTGTCAACGCCACCGCGCCGGGCGGCACCGAAGCTCCGCCGCGACGCATCCCGCGCAACACCAGCGAACAGTCGGCGCAGGAGCAGGCCTGGTACCAGGAAATCGTCGCGCAAACCCTCGACAGCAGCCTGATGAAACGCTACGGCAGCCTCGACGAACAGGTCGGCGCGATCCTCTTTCTCGCCTCTGACGACGCCTCGTACATCACCGGCGTGACCTTGCCGGTCGGTGGCGGCGACCTCGGTTGAGCACTATTCAAGGGACACAGACATGCAGCAAATTCTGATTGAAAGCCTGACGACGATTATCGTCGACCTGCCGACCATCCGCCCGCACAAACTGGCGATGCATACGATGCAAAAGCAGACTCTGGTGATCCTGCGCCTGCGTTGCAGCGACGGTATCGAAGGCATCGGTGAAGCCACCACCATCGGCGGCCTCGCCTACGGTTATGAAAGCCCGGAAAGCATCAAAGCCAATATCGACGCGCATTTGGCTCCGGCCTTGGTCGGTATGGAAGCCAATAACATCAACGCGGCGATGCAGTGTCTCGACAAGATCGCCAAGGGCAACACCTTCGCCAAGTCCGGCATCGAAAGTGCACTGCTCGATGCCCAAGGCAAGCGCCTCGGTCTGCCGGTCAGCGAACTGCTCGGCGGCCGCGTACGGGACAGCCTCGAAGTGGCCTGGACCCTGGCCAGCGGCGACACCGCCCGCGACATCGCCGAAGCCGAGCAGATGCTCGAAGCGCGTCGCCATCGCATCTTCAAATTGAAGATAGGTGCCAACCCGCTGGAGCAGGATCTCAAACACGTGGTGGCGATCAAAAAAGCCTTGGGCGAACGCGCCAGTGTGCGGGTCGACGTTAACCAGTACTGGGATGAATCCCAGGCGATTCGCGGCTGTCAGGTACTGGGTGACAACGGCATCGACCTGATTGAACAACCGATCTCGCGGGTCAACCGTTCCGGGCAGATTCGCCTGAATCAGCGCAGCCCGGCGCCGATCATGGCCGACGAATCGATCGAAAGCGTTGAGGATGCCTTCAGCCTCGCCGCTGACGGTGCCGCCAGTGTGTTCGCCCTGAAAATTGCCAAGAACGGTGGCCCGCGAGCCGTGCTCAGAACCGCGCAGATCGCCGAGGCCGCCGGCATCGCGCTGTACGGCGGCACCATGCTCGAAGGCTCCATCGGCACGCTGGCCTCGGCGCACGCCTTCCTCACGCTCAAGCAGCTGACCTGGGACACCGAACTGTTCGGCCCGTTGCTGCTGACCGAAGACATCGTCAGCGAAGCGCCGCAGTACCGCGATTTCCACCTGCATATCCCGCGAACTCCAGGCCTGGGCCTGACGCTGGATGAAGAGCGTCTGGCGCGCTTTCGCCGCCACTGAATCAGGAGAACCAGCATGTTGTTCCACGTAAAAATGACCGTGAAATTGCCCGTCGATATGGACCCGTCATTGGCCACCCGGCTCAAGGCGGACGAAAAGGAACTGGCGCAACGGCTGCAACGCGACGGCGTATGGCGACACCTGTGGCGCATCGCCGGGCATTACGCCAATTACAGCGTGTTTGATGTGCCGAGCGTCGAGGCCCTGCACGACACGCTGATGCGCTTGCCGCTGTTTCCCTACATGGACATTGAGGTCGATGGCCTCTGCCGGCATCCGTCGTCGATCCATACGGACGATCGCTGATCCAGGATTTCGAATCCATCCCTGAACACTGTGGGAGCTGGCTTGCCAGCGATAGCAATACACCAGCCGCCATCAATGCTGGATGACACACCGCAATCGCTGGCAAGCCAGCTCCCACAGGGGAAGGTGGTCTGTCCTGAAGATTCGCGTAAACCACAAAACAACAAGATGAGGTAACCACTATGACCGTGAAAATTGCCCACACCGCCGAGCTGCAGAAATTCTTCAAGGAAGCCGCCGGTTTTGCCAACGACGACGGTAAATCCCGGCTGAAAACCATCGTCCTGCGCATCTTGCAGGACAGCGCCAAGATCATCGAAGACCTGGAAATCACTGATGGTGAGTTCTGGAAAGCGGTCGACTATCTCAACCGATTGGGTGCTCGTTCGGAGGCGGGATTACTGGTCGCAGGCCTTGGCATCGAGCATTTCCTCGACCTGTTGCAGGACGCCAAGGACGCACAGATTGGCTTGACCGGCGGCACACCGCGCACCATCGAAGGCCCGCTGTACGTGGCCGGCGCGCCGTTGTGTGAAGGCGAGTGCCGCATGGATGACGGCAGCGAAGAGGGCGTCGCCACCGTTATGCACCTCGAAGGCCGGGTGTTCGATCTGCACGGCCAGCCCTTGGCCGGTGCCACCGTTGACCTGTGGCACGCCAACACCAAGGGCACCTACTCGTTTTTCGACCCGAGCCAGTCCGAATACAACTTGCGCCGCCGCATCATTACCGACGCCGAAGGCCGTTACCGCGCTCGCAGTATCATGCCCTCCGGTTATGGCTGCGACCCACAAGGGCCGACCCAGGAATGCCTGAACAAGCTCGGCCGCCATGGCCAGCGTCCGGCCCATGTGCATTTCTTTATCAGCGCACCGGGGCATCGGCACCTGACGACGCAAATCAATCTGTCGGGTGATCAATACCTGTGGGATGACTTCGCCTATGCGACCCGTGAAGGCTTGGTCGGGGAGGTGATGTTCCGCGAGGACGCGGTGTCGGGGCGTTATGCCGAGCTGAAGTTCGACTTCCAGTTGCAACCGGCGCCGGATGCCAGTGCTGAACAACGCAGTCAGCGGCCGCGTGCGTTGCAGGAGGCTTGATACCGAGTCGTCTGTGCCCCTCACCCTAACCCTCTCCCGGAGGGAGAGGGGACTGACCGAGATGATCTTGAGCGCTACGCCGACCTGAACGTTTTTTACCGAATCCAACCCGGTTTTTCAGGTCGATGTATAACGCAAGACAACCCGGTCGGCGCCTCTCCCTCCGGGAGAGGGCTGGGGTGAGGGGAAATCGGGCCTAAGGTAATGCGAAAAAGATATTGGCTCTGCATTTTTAAGATCGTTTAGTTTTGTCGCAACGACGAATCAAAACGCATCAAACCGATAGACCCCGATTGCCATGACGGCACACGCTGAATCGATCACAGGTTTTTCAGGTTTGATTCACACGGGAGTGAATCATGCCGCATACCCTCGATATCACCGCATTACCGACGCTGGACCTGTCGCTGTTCGAAGGCACGGCGCAACAGCGTTACGAATTTCTTGAAGACCTGCGCCACGCCGCCCGCGACGTCGGGTTCTTCTACCTGACCGGTCACGGCATCGACAGCGCTTTGCTCAAGCAGGTACAGGCCCACGCCCGCCAGTTTTTCGCTTTGCCCGACAGCGAGAAAAACGCCGTCGGCATGATCAATTCACCGCACTTTCGCGGTTACAACCGGGCCGCCTCGGAGATCACCCGTGGCCAGCCCGATCTGCGTGAACAGTTCGATCTGGGCGCCGAGCGCGAGGCGTTGCCATTAACGGCGGATAGCCCGTTCTGGGCGCGGCTGCAAGGCCCCAACCAATGGCCGGCGTCACTGCCGGAGCTAAAACCTCTGTTACTCGAATGGCAAGAGGCGATGACGCGGATGTCGTTGCGCCTGCTGCGTGCGTTCGCTCAGGCGTTGTCGCTGCGCGCCGATGCGTTTGATCAGCTCTACGGCGACAAACCCAACGAACACATCAAACTGATGCGCTATCCCGGCCAATCCAGCGAGTCGAGTCACCAGGGCGTCGGCGCACACAAGGATTCCGGTTTCCTCAGCTTCCTCCTGCAAGACCAGCAGGCCGGTCTGCAGGTCGAGATCGAAGAGGGGCGCTGGATCGATGCGTTGCCGCGTGAGAACACCCTGGTGGTGAACATCGGCGAACTGCTCGAGCTGGCCAGCAACGGTTATCTGCGGGCCACGGTGCATCGCGTGGTTTCGCCACCGGCGGGAAGTGAACGCCTGTCTGTCGCATTCTTCCTCGGTGCGCAACTGGATGCCGTGGTGCCACTGTATCCGCTGCCCACCGCACTGTTGCGCGAGGCGCGCGGGCCGGCCAGTGATCCGTTGAACCCACTATTTCGCGACGTCGGCTGGAACTACCTCAAAGGTCGTTTGCGCTCGCATCCCGATGTCGCGCAACGCTTCTACGCCGATGCGCTGCTGCCGCCACCGCCTGTTCGTCAATCCGCCTGACTCAACCACCGCTCAAGGACTTTGCACATGATCAAGAAAGCAGGTTTGACCCTGGCCGTGCTCGGCGCGCTGGTGACGTCGTTCGGTGCGCAGGCATTGGAGCCGCTGCGTGTGGCTGCCGACCCGGTGCCCCACGCGCAGATTCTGGCGTACATCCAGAAGATCGATCCGCAACTGAACCTCAAAGTCATCGAGATCCCCAACGGCGTGAACTCCAATGAGCTGCTGGTACACGGCGATGTCGACGCCAACTACTTCCAGCACCTGCCGTACCTGAAATCCCAGGAAAAGGCCCTCGGCGAGAAACTCGCAGTGGCGGCCACGGTGCATATCGAACCCTTGGGCATCTATTCGCACCGGCACAAAAGCTTCGCCGACGTGCCGGTAAAAGGCACGGTCGCCGTGCCCAACAACGTCACCAACCTGAGCCGAGCGCTGTACCTGTTGCAGGACAATGGCCTGATCAAACTCAAACCCGGCTTCAACGACCCGGCGGCCGATCAGGCAACACCCAAGGACATCGCCGAGAACCCGAAACAGCTGAAGATTCTCGAAATCGAATCGCCGCAGATTCCACGCTCGCTGGACGACGTTGATCTGGCCGTGATCAACGGCAACTACGCGCTTGATGCAGGCCTGGTGCCGGCCAAGGATGCCTTGGGCCTGGAGAAAGCCGAGCACAATCCTTACGCCAATATTCTGGTGACCACGCCCAAGCTCGAACACGACCCGCGTATCGCGCAACTGGCCAAGGACCTGACGTCGCCCGAGGTCGCCAAATACATCACCGACAACTTCGCCGGCTCGGTGATTCCGGTGGCGGGCGGCAAGCAATGATCGCCGTCGAGCAGTTGAGCAAGACTTATCCTTCGGCCGCGCAACCGGCACTCGATCAGGTCTCGCTGAGCATTCCCGACGGTGCGGTCTACGGGATTCTCGGGCGTAGCGGGGCGGGCAAGTCGACGCTGCTGCGTTGCCTCAACCTGCTCGAACGTCCGGACAGCGGGCGCATTTTGCTCGATGGCATCGATCTGACGACGCTTTCGGTCAGCGAACTGCGCCAGCAGCGCCAGCGCATCGGCATGATCTTCCAGGGCTTCAACTTGCTGCATTCACGCACGGTGTTCGACAACATCGCGGTGCCGCTGGAGATCGCCAAGGTGGGCAAGCCGTGGCGCCACGTACGGGTCCGCGAACTGCTGGAGCTGGTTGGCTTGAGTGACAAGGCGCAGGCCTTTCCCTCGCAGTTGTCCGGCGGGCAGAAACAGCGCGTCGGCATTGCCCGCGCCCTCGCCGCTGAGCCGGCCTATCTGTTATCGGACGAGGCCACCAGCGCGCTCGACCCGGAAACCACCGCGTCGATCCTCGAACTGCTGCGCGACATCAATCGGCAACTTGGCGTAACCATCGTGCTAATCACCCATGAACTGGAGGTGGTCAAGTCGATCTGCGATCACGCCGCGTTCATGGCCAACGGACGTTTGGTCGAGGCCGGGCCGGTGCCACGGCTGCTGGCCGATGCGCAATCACAACTCGGCGCTTCGCTGCGCCCGACCTGCGGCTTGCCCCTGGGCCACGCTGAGCCGGGCCTGAGTTTTCTCAAGCAATACGGCGTAAGGGCGGCGCACTCATGAACCGCACGGTCAATTGGGATGAAATCCTGCAACTGGTGTTCAACGCCACCGGTGAAACCCTGTACATGGTCCTGCTCGCAGGGCTGTTCACGCTGCTGATCGGTTTGCCGCTGGGCGTGTTGCTGTTTATCAGTCGACGCGATGGACTGCTGCCGATGCCACGCCTCAATGCGGTGCTGGGTGGCGTGGTCAATCTCGGCCGTTCACTGCCATTCGTGGTGATGCTGATCGCCCTGATCCCGCTGACGCGGCTGGTGGTCGGCACAACGCTGGGCAGCACCGCCGCTGTGGTGCCGATCACCATCGGCGCGTTTCCGTTTTTCGCACGCATCGTCGAAAACGCTTTGGATGAAGTCGACAAGGGTCGCATTGAAGCGATCCTCGCCATGGGCGGCGACATCGGTCATGTGATTTTCAAGGTGTTGCTGCCCGAAGCGCTGCCGGCGTTGCTGGCCGGGATCACCTTGACGCTGGTGATGCTGATCGGTTTTTCCTCGATGGCTGGGGTGATCGGTGGCGGTGGGCTTGGTGATCTGGCGATCCGTTACGGCTATCAGCGTTTCAACAATGAAGTGATGGTCGCCACGGTGGTGGTGTTGGTGATCCTCGTTCAGGGCGTGCAAAGCCTGGGCGATCGGTTGGTTCGTTCGCTGGCGCATCGCCGCTAAGGAATTGTATGAGTGTGCCGGTCGCTGTGGCCCGTGAGCCGCTGATTCGTGTACGAGAGTTGAGCAAAATATTTGGCGCGAGCCGGGCGCTGGATGCGGTCAGCCTGGACATCTATCCCGCCGAAGTGGTGGCGCTGCTCGGTGCCAATGGCGCGGGCAAGTCGACCTTGGTGAAGATTCTCGCGGGCAGCCAGACCGCCGACGCGGGCGAGATCTGGCTGGAAGGCGCGCCACGGCATTTCAGTTCACCGCTGTCGGCGCGGCGCTTCGGCATTGTCGCGGTGCATCAGCAGATCAATGAAGGCATTGCGCCGGGGTTGAGCGTCGCGGAGAACCTCCTGCTCGATGAACTGTGCAAGCCGGACGCGGACTTCTGGCTCAATCGCAAACGCCTGCTGGAACGCGCCGCGAGCATCGCCGCCGGGCTGGGTTTGACCTTGCCGCTGGAGCAGCCGATCGAACATCTCGGTCAGGCCGAACGGCAATTGGTGGTGCTCGCTCGCGCGTTGGCGTTGCAACCGCGCCTGCTGATTCTGGATGAGCCGACGGCGGCGCTTGCCGATGCCGAGGCGCAGCGCTTGTTTGGTTTGATCGACACCTTGCGCAGTCGTGGAGTGGCGATTCTGTACATCTCCCATCGACTCTCCGATCTGCAACGCGTAGCGGATCGCGCCATTGTGCTGCGTGATGGCCAGTTCGCGGGCGAGTTCACGGCGCGGCAATTATCCGAAGCGGTGAGTGCCATGCTGGGACAGGCGCTGGCCGAACATGTTTACCAGCCGCGCTTGGCCGGGCGCGAGGTGATGAAGCTCAGCGCCATGCAAATCCTGTCGCGCTCCGCCGCGTTCGATCTGAGCCTGCACGAGAATGAAGTCGTGGTGCTGACCGGCCTGTTGGGCGCCGGTAAAAGTGAAATCGCCGAGGTGTTGTTCGGCCTGCGTAAAGCGGCCTCGGGCAGGGTGCAACTGGATGGCGCGGACTGGCGTGCGGACTCACCGCGCCAAGCCATTCAAAGCGGGGTGTTCTTCGCGGCCGAAGATCGCGCCAGTCAGTCGCTGGTAGCTGATTTCTCTTTGCGTCGCACCCTGACTTTGCCGTTTCTTGAACGCTTCACCCGCGGCGGTTTCATCCGCAACCGCGCTGAAGCAGCAGCGGTCAACGCGCAAGTAGCAACGCTGGGGATCAAGACTGCCGGCATCGATGTGCCGATGAGCGCACTGTCGGGTGGCAATCAACAGAAAGTCGTACTCGGCCGCTGGCTGCTCGGCGAAGGGCGGGTGTTGATCCTCGATGAACCCTTTCAAGGCGTCGACGTGCGCGCCCGCCGCGACATCGGCCAACTGCTGCGCGACAGCGCCAAGGGCCGGGCGACGCTGGTGATTTGCGCCGATGTCGATGAAGCCCTGGAAATTGCCGACCGCATCCTCCTGGTACGCGATCACGCCGTGGTCGCCGAGTACCCGCGCGCCGGCCTCAATCGTGCTGATCTGGTCGCGGCACTGGCCGGCAGCGACGTCACCGAACATTCCCCTCAAGCCACGCCAAGGAGCAGAGCGAGTGCCTGATTCAAGTTCACTGTTATCGACCGAGCCGGCCCGCGCCGAACGTCTGCTGCATGTGCTGATCCGCTACGGCCTGTTGTGGCTGCTGGCGCTGATCGTGGTGTTTTTCAGTGTTGCCGAGCCGGCATTCCTGCGCGTCGGCAACCTGTTCAGCATCCTGCAATCGGTGTCGATTGTCGCACTGCTGGCGTTGGGCGTGACGCTGACCATGGCCGTCGGCGGCCTCGATCTGTCGATTGGCGCCGTGGCGGCGATGAGCCTGATGATCGCCAGTTACGTGATGGTCGTGCTCGGCTGGGGTGCGGTGCCGGCGGTGTTGATCAGTCTGGCGGGTGGCGCGCTGGTCGGGCTGCTCAACGGCTGGCTGATCGTCAAACTGCGGGTGCCGGACATTCTCGCGACGCTGGGCAGCATGTTCCTAGTGATCGGCGTGCAGTTGATTCCCACGGGCGGACGCTCGATTGCAGTGGGCATGACCTTGCCCAGTGGCGAGGAAACCGAAGGTACGTTCAGTGCCGCGTTTCTTGCGCTGGGGCGCGGGCGGTTGTGGGAGGTGGTGCCGATTCCGGTGCTGATTACCGCTGTGGTCGCTTTAGCCGTGTGGCTGTTTCTCGAACGCACGCGCATTGGTCGTTTGTTCTATGCCATTGGCGGCAACGAGCAAGCGGCGCGACTGGCCGGTGCGCCGGTGCAGCGCTTCAAGTTGTTGGCTTACGTGCTCTCGGCGCTACTTGCATCGCTGGGGGGATTGTTGCTGGCCGCGCGGCTGGGTCGCGGCGACGTCAGTTCGGGCAATGGCCTGGTGCTGGATGCTCTCGGCGCGGCGCTGATCGGTTTTGCCGTACTCGGCGCGAAGAAGCCCAATGCCTTTGGCACTCTGATCGGTGCGCTGCTGGTGGCGGCGCTGCTCAATGGTCTGACCATGCTTAACGCGCCTTACTACGCGCAGGATTTCGTCAAGGGACTGGTGTTGGTGCTGGCCCTGATGTTCACGTTCGGCCTCGCGCATCGGGCGCGTTGAGCCGCTTCGTTCAAGGAAGTTGTATGCACGGTTCAATCAAACAATTTGCCCGTCATTGCCTCGCCGGCGCGTTGCTCTCGGCCTTGGCGCTGAGCGCTCAGGCCAAAGCCTTGCCCGGCGCGCCGGCGCCGTTCGACAAAGGTCAGGTGCAGATTGCATTGGTCGGTTATTTGTTCTCTGGGGACTTCCCCGAGGCGTACTTGCGTGGCGTGGAAAAACAGACCGAAGCGCTGGGTGCCAACCTGCGCGTATTCGATGCCCGGCAGCAGGCGGCGAGTCAAGGCGAGATGATCGATCAGGCGATTGATCTGGGCGTCGACGGCATCATCGTTCAGCTCGGCCTGGCCGAAACACTGAAAGCGCCGATTGACCGGGCTATCGCCAAAGGCATCAAAGTCGTCGCTTTCGATGTCGATCTGAACACCCCGCAAGTAACCCAGGTCGAGCAGGATCACCATGCGCTGGCGCGTCTGGCGCTGGATCAAGCCGTCAAGGACAACGGCACAAAGTTCGATGCCGGCTACGTGTACATCAGTGGATTTACGCCGATGGAGCGCCGCGACGAGATCTGGAGTCAGGTCAAGAAAGCCAATCCGGGGATCGTCGAGAAGGCGCGCTTTGGCACGCTGAATCCACCGATTGCCAACTCGGTGGCGGATCAGGCCAGCGCCGTGCTTCGCGCCAACCCGGGCATCAGCGTGATTTTTGCGCCGTTCGATGAGTTTGCCAAAGGCGCGAAAATCGCTGTCGACGAGGCTGGGCTGACGAGCAAGGTGAAGATCTACAGCGCCGATATTTCCACTGCCGATATTCAAATCATGAAAGAGCCGGACAGCGCCTGGGCGGCGACGGCAGCGGTCAATCCGCAAGTGGCCGGGGCAATAAGTGTGCGCAGTCTGGCGATGTTGATTGCCGGGGAAAATCCGGGGCATCAGGTGCTGGTGCCGCCGACGCTGATTACCCGTCAGCAGTTGCTGGATCTGGATGTGAAAAACGTGCGTGATCTGGCGCAGAAGCTACCGAGTTTTGGTGATACCGCGAATGTTGCACGGGCGTCGTGGATTCCGGTGGCCAACTAGATCTTCCTACCGACAACGATCCCCTGTAGGCCTTCGCCTGCTCGCGATAGCGGATTTGAATCCAACATTGTTGCCGGCTGATCCACCGCTATCGCGAGCAGGCGAAGGCCTACAGGAGATTGGGGGCACCCTTGAAATTGGAGCGACTATGCACAACAAAGCTGCACGCATACGCAAAAGCCGTTCACCGACGACGGATCCGGCGTACGGCAATCGACTACCCCCAGGCCAAGTGCTGACGGAGCGATTCCCAATTCTCCACGAAGGCGAAGTACCGGAATATGACCTTGCCAACTGGTCGCTGCGGGTGTTCGGCACGCTCGCACAACCGATCGAATTACGTTACGCCGACCTGCAGGCACTGCCGCAACGGCAACTTCGCTGCGACATCCATTGCGTGACACGCTGGTCGAACTTCGACACTGAGTGGAGTGGGGTGCATCTGCAGGATTTGTTGCAGGCGTTCGATCTCCAGCCGACATCGGCGTTCGTCATGGCCCATGCCGATCACGATTACCAGACCAACTTGCGACTGGATGATCTGTTGCACTCCGACAGTCTGCTGGCCACCCATTACGCTGGCCAGCCGCTGACCGCGCAACATGGCTGGCCGCTACGGTTGGTGGTGGCGGGGCGGTATTTCTGGAAGAGCGCAAAGTGGCTGCGCGGGCTGGAATTTGTTGAACAGGAACAGCCGGGGTTCTGGGAGCAGAACGGCTTTCACCTGCACGCCGATCCGTTTGCCGAACAGCGATTCAGTGGTGATGAACTGGATATTGCAGAGGATGCCTGGCTGGAGAAAGCCTTCGACTAAGTAGCGTCTGATGCAGATCAAAACTGTAGGAGTGAGCCTGCTCGCGATAGCGGTGTGTCAGTTGACAACTTTCTTATTGATATACCGCTATCGCGAGCAGGCTCACTCCTACAGGGAACCGTATTTCAGTCTAAAAATTGTTTTTAGTTGGTTGAAGTGTTGGCTCAGCAACACTTCTGCTGAACTAAGAACAATCCTTTAGAGCGATCTAACCTAAGCGTTATTGGTTCTTTTACGAGTTGCGGCAGCTCGTCTAGCATCGGCTTTCAAGGGGAAACGTCTCACGCTGGGGAAACTGCAACTCACCGTAAACAAGCCTTCACTGCCTTCCAGAAATCCAAAACTACAGCAGACATTGCCGCGCATTGCTTGCCGAACTTTATTGTCGGTAACGGCCGGGTATTAACTGCGATTCAAGGAGCTGTTATATGCATCACCGTTCCCGTTCATTATTGGCGGCTGCTGTCGTGTCCGCCATCTGGCAACTTCCGGCCAACGCAGAAGAAACTTCCGCCAGCGCCGACAGCGAATCGCGACTCGGCACCGTGTTGGTCACCGGCACCCGGGGTACTTCGCGCACCGTGCTCGACTCTCCGGTGCCGGTCGACGTGCTCACCGCCGAAGACCTGAAATCCGCCGGCGCCGCTGATGGTGAACTGGGCGCGGCGTTGCAGACGTTATTGCCATCCTTCAGCCTGCCGCGCCAATCCAACTCCGGTGGCGCCGACCACGTGCGCGCGGCGCAACTGCGTGGCATGAGCCCGGATCAGGTGCTGGTACTGGTCAACGGCAAGCGTCGCCATACGTCAGCGGTGGTCAACGACTCGTCGAAGATCGGGCGCGGTACCGCACCCGTGGATTTCAACTCGATCCCGCTCAGCGCGATCAAACGCATCGAAGTGCTGCGCGACGGCGCCGGTGCGCAGTACGGCTCCGACGCGATTGCCGGGGTAATCAATATCATCCTGGATGACGCGCCGGAAGGCGGCGAGGTGTCTACCAGTTATGGCGCCTATCACACCCATCAGGACGCCATCGACAAGACCACCACCGACGGCCAGAACAGCGTGACCACGGCGAAGATCGGCACGCGCCTGGGCGAAGAGGGCGGGTTTATCCGCGGCGGCACCGAATACAAAGATCGCAATCCGACCAACCGCTCCGGTTTCGACGGTTTTGCCGACAGCCCCGGTCAGCGCAACTATGTGATGGGCGACGGCGTTGCGCGTGACGTCAACCTCTGGTTCAACAGTGAACTGCCGCTGGCCGGCGGCAAAGCCTACAGCTTCGGCACCTATAACCAGCGCCATACCACCGGCGCTGAGTTCTATCGTTATCCGTATGAACAGCCGCAGTTCTACCCCAACGGCTACTTGCCGCAATCGCTCGGTGACAACAAAGACGTCTCCGCCACCGCCGGGTTCAAAGGCCTGCTCGGTGACGAGTGGGACTTCGACAGCAGCGTTACCCACGGCCGCAACCGCTTCGATGGCTCGACCCGGCGCACGCTTAACGTCAGTCTCGGCGAAGACTCGCCGACGAAGTTCGACACCGGCGATTACGAGCTGCGCCAGACCACCACCAACCTCGACTTCAGCCGCGAACTGCGCCTCGGCGAGCGCTCCTTTGTATTGGCGGTGGGCGGTGAATACCGCTACGAAAATTACCTGACCTACGCCGGTGACGAGGCCTCGTATATCGGCTCCGGAGCGGACGGCGCCAATGGCCTGCGCCCGAGCGAAGAGTCGGATCTGGATCGCAACGTGTTCGGTACTTACGTCGAGTTGTCCGGCGATCTCACCGAGCGCTTCTTCGTCGACGCCGCCACCCGCTGGGAGCATTACGACGATGCCGGCAGCAAACTGACCGGCAAGCTCAGTGGTCGCTACAAACTCACCGAGCAATGGGCCCTGCGCGGTGCGGTGTCGAACAACTTCCGCGCGCCGTCGCTGGCCCAAAGCGGCTTCCAGAACACCACCAGCAACTTCGGCGATGGCGGCACGCTGACCGACATCCGCGTGCTCTCGGTCAACGACCCGATCGCCCGCGCACTCGGCGCCGAGAAGCTCGATCCGGAAACCTCGAAGAACTTCAGCCTCGGCCTGACCTTTCAGTTGAATGAACGCTTCGATGCATCCCTGGACGTGTTCCGCATCGACGTCAAAGACCGCATCACCCTGTCGCAACGCATTGGCAGCGATGCCCTGGAAAACTACATCAACGACAACTTCGGCGTTGCTGGCGTGCACGACGTCAACTTCTTCACCAACGCCGCCGACACCAGCACCCACGGCGCCGAACTGGTGCTCAACTACCATCAGCCGTTCTACGAAGGGCAATTGGGCCTGACCACCGCGTACACCTACAACCACACCAAAGTCACCAGCACCAAAGGCACGCCGTCGCAATTGACGGCGTTGGGCATCGGCAACGACGCCCTCGTTGGCGTTGAAGAAACCAACACCCTGACTGATGCTGCGCCGAAGGATCGCTTCATCTTTTCCGCCAACTGGGCCAGTGAACACTGGGGCTTGCTCGGTCGCTTGACGCGCCAGGGCGAGACCACCCGGGTGTTCGATTTCGGCGACTCGCAGCCCGAGCAAACCTATGGCGCGGTGTGGCAACTGGACGCCGAAGTGGCTTACAAATTTACGCCGAAATTCAACATTGCCGTAGGCGGCAATAACCTCACCGACAACTACCCGGAACGTTCCGGTTCGGCGATCAACTACGGCGGCAACCTGCCGTACGACGTGCTCTCGCCAATCGGCACCAACGGCGCCTACTACTACGCCCGCGCTACCTATGGTTTCTGACGCGGGGCCGGGGCGGCATCTGCCGGTGTTTCAGGCGTTGCTGATCACACTGGGCATGGTGATCACTACCGATATTCTGAAAACCGCGCCGACTGTAGCCCTCAACGTCGGGCCAGAACATTTCTATCTGGTGTGGGTGCTGGGCGGTGTCGCGTCGATGATTGGCGCGCTGTGTTTTGCCGAGATGGCCACGGCGTTTCCGCACCCGGGCGGCGATTATCACTTTCTGCGCACGGCGTATGGCGAGCGTATGGGATTCTTGTTCGCCTGGTCGCGGTTTTCGGTGATGCACACCGGGTGGATCGCCTTGTCTGCGTTCATGTTTGCTGATTACGTCGATGCGGTGGTGCCGTTGGGGCAGTACGGCTCGGGGTTGTTTGCCGCAGTGGTGATTGCGGCATTGGTGCTGCTTAATCTCACCGGCAAGCACATTGGCTTTCTCACCCAGACCTTATTGGTGGGACTGTTGGCATTGGGTTTTTTGAGCATTACCAGTGCCGGCGTTTTTTTGGCCTGGCAAGGTATCGAAGCGACTGCGCCGAGTCTTGCGCCCGTCGCGGAAAACACCGGTATGGCCGGGTTTTCGGCGGCGATGATTTTCGTCTTTCTGGCGTTCGGCGGCTGGAGCGATGCGGCGACATTATCGGCAGAGGTTCGCGATGGGCGACGAGGGATTTTCATTGCCATGCTCGGTGCGCTGAGCGTGTTGATGGCGATCTATCTGGCGCTCAATTGGGCGTTCGTTCAGGGCTTGGGATTCGCTGGACTGGCCGCCAGCAATGCACCGGCGGTTGAGTTGTTGAACCGTGCTTTCGGTGCACCGGGTGTCATGCTGATTTTGCTGATGGTCGGCATCGCGGCGATTGCGACCATCAACTCGACGCTGCTGGTCGGCGCTCGCACCACTTACGCTGCTGCGCGCGATGTGCCACAACTGCGCAGCTTCGGTGCTTGGGACGATCGGCATGGTGTGCCGCGCAAAGCGTTGCTGGCGGAAGGTGCGGTGGCGTTGCTGCTGGTGCTGTTTGGCAGTTTTACCCAGAGCGGTTTCAACACCATGGTTGAATACCTGACCCCGGTTTATTGGTTGTTTTTGAGTTTGAGCAGCGTGGCGCTGATTATTCTGCGGGGGCGTTTTCCCGAGGTGGCGAGGCCGGTCAAGGTGCCGTTGTATCCGCTGTTGCCGTTGCTGTTCTTCGGGTTGTGCCTGTACATGCTGTATTCCAGCGTGACGGTGGTGGGGGTTGGGGCGTTTTTTGGGATTGGAGTGTTGCTGGTTGGTGCCGTGCTATTGGCCGGGTTGAGCCGTTTAAAAGCGATCCCTCACCCCAGCCCTCTCCCGGAGGGAGAGGGGGCCGACCGAGGTGTCTTGCGTGATACATCGACCTGACAGACTGAGTCGATTATGGATTC
>NZ_AKJR01000393.1:0-5284 GCF_000282235.1 Pseudomonas sp. GM24
GGGGGCGGTTGAACAGGACACCACTAATGCCCACTGCCATACACCGCTTTCTCATAGCCATCGCACTATTGCTGCCAATGCTGGCCCATGCCGGCGACGCCGAAGACTTCGTCGCGGCCAATCCTGTGCAGCAAGCCAAACTGCTGGAAACCTGGGCAGCGCAGCCCGACCCGGCGCGTATCGAATTACTCAACGCCCTGCAACAAGGCGAGCTGACGATCGACGGCCAACCGAAAACCCTGCGCCTGAACAATCGCCTGCGGGGTCTGATCGACACCGCGATGGCCAGCCATCAATTGCTCGCTGCCGACGCCAAAATCCGTCTGACTGCCGCGCAGCAATTGCAGAAAAGCGCGAAACCCGCGCAGCTGAAATTCCTCGACCAGCAACTGGCTGGCGAAAAAGATGAAAGCGTCCGTGCCGCCCTGAGCCTGGCGCTGGCCAATCTGCAACTGGTCAACACTGATCCGGCCGTACGACTCGCGGCGGTGCGATTGCTTGGCGAAACCGGCGATCCACTGGCGCGCACGCGCCTCGAAGGTTTGCTCGAACCCGGCGTCGAAGCCGATGCCGGCGTACGCACGGCGGCCGAAACCAGCCTCGCCCAAGTCAAACGCAAACTGCTGATCGGCGAGATCCTCGGCCAGGCGTTCAGCGGCATGTCGCTCGGTTCGATTCTGCTGTTGGCAGCGCTCGGTCTGGCGATCACCTTCGGCCTGCTCGGCGTGATCAACATGGCCCACGGCGAAATGCTGATGCTCGGTGCCTACTCGACCTACGTGGTGCAGTTGATGTTCCAGCGTTACGCACCGCAAGCGATCGAGTTCTACCCGTTGATCGCGCTGCCGGTGGCGTTCTTTGTCACGGCGGCGATCGGCATGGCGCTAGAGCGCACGGTGATTCGCCACCTCTACGGCCGCCCACTGGAAACCTTGCTCGCCACCTGGGGCATCAGCCTGATGCTGATTCAACTGGTGCGCCTGTTGTTCGGCGCGCAGAACGTTGAAGTGGCCAACCCGGCATGGCTGTCAGGCGGGATTCAGGTTTTGCCAAATCTGGTGCTGCCGTACAACCGCATCGTGATCATCGCCTTCGCATTGTTCGTCGTCGTGCTGACGTGGCTGCTGCTGAATAAAACCCGCCTCGGCCTCAATGTCCGTGCCGTTACCCAGAACCGCAACATGGCCGCCTGCTGTGGCGTGCCGACCGGTCGCGTGGACATGCTCGCCTTCGGCCTCGGCTCGGGCATCGCCGGCCTCGGCGGCGTGGCGCTGAGCCAGATCGGTAACGTCGGCCCGGACCTCGGCCAGAGCTACATCATCGACTCGTTCCTGGTGGTGGTGCTCGGCGGCGTCGGCCAGTTGGCCGGTAGCGTGTTCGCGGCGTTCGGCCTGGGCATCGCCAACAAGATTCTTGAACCGCAGATCGGTGCGGTGCTTGGCAAGATCCTGATCCTCGCGCTGATCATTCTGTTTATCCAGAAACGTCCGCAAGGCCTCTTCGCACTGAAAGGACGGGTGATCGACTGATGAACCAGCCTCTGTTAGTCACGGCCACGCAAAAGGCCGGGCCGAAAATCACCCTCGCGATTGGCGCGGTAATCCTCGCTCTGCTGATCGCCCTGCCGCTGCTGTCGTTATTGTCGCCCGACAATGCGCTGCACATCTCGGCGTACACGCTGACGCTGGTTGGCAAAATCCTCTGCTACGCCATCGTCGCCCTGGCGCTGGATCTGGTCTGGGGTTACGCCGGTTTGCTGTCGCTGGGTCACGGCCTGTTCTTCGCTCTCGGCGGTTATGCGATGGGCATGTACCTGATGCGTCAGGCCGCCGGCGATGGCTTGCCGGCGTTCATGACCTTTCTGTCGTGGAGCGAATTGCCGTGGTACTGGACCGGCACCAGCAACTTTATCTGGGCGATGTGTCTGGTGGTGTTGGCGCCGGGATTGCTGGCGCTGGTCTTCGGTTTCTTCGCTTTCCGTTCGCGGATCAAAGGCGTGTATTTCTCGATCATGACCCAGGCCCTGACCTTCGCCGGCATGCTCTTGTTTTTCCGCAACGAGACCGGGTTTGGCGGCAACAACGGCTTTACCAATTTCCGCACGATTCTCGGTTTCGGTATCACCGAACCGGGCACCCGTGCGGTGCTGTTTCTGGCGACGGTGTTGTTGCTGGTGGCGAGCCTGTTCATCGGCTGGCGCTTGGCGCAGAGCAAGTTCGGCCGCGTGCTGACTGCGCTGCGCGATGCGGAAAACCGCTTGATGTTCTGCGGCTACGACCCGCGCGGTTTCAAGCTGTTCGTGTGGGTGTTGAGTGCGGTGTTGTGTGGCCTGGCCGGGGCGTTGTACGTGCCGCAAGTGGGCATCATCAACCCGAGCGAAATGTCGCCAACCAACTCCATCGAAGCAGCGGTATGGGTTGCCCTTGGCGGTCGCGGCACGCTGATCGGCCCGCTGCTCGGCGCCGGTGTGGTCAACGGCATGAAGAGCTGGTTCACCGTGGCCTTCCCGGAATACTGGCTGTTTTTTCTCGGCGCGCTGTTCATCGTCGTGACGCTGTACCTGCCCAAAGGCGTGATCGGTCTGCTGAAGAAACGAGGTGAACAATGAGAGTCACGGCGAGCGCTGAATTCATGCTGGAACCGGCCTTCTTTCCCGTCGAACCGAACAAGGACGCCGGCACCAGCCGCGACTCGATCGGCCTCGGCCAGCGCGTCGGCCCGGGCCTCGACACCCGTCACGGCACGATCCTCACACTGGAAGACATCAGCGTCAGCTTCGATGGATTTCGTGCGCTGAACAATCTCAACCTGTACATCGGCGTCGGCGAATTGCGCTGCATCATCGGCCCTAACGGCGCGGGTAAAACCACGCTGATGGACGTGATCACCGGCAAGACTCGGCCGAGTCACGGCAAAGCCTGGTTCGGCGAAACGCTGGATCTGACTCAAATGAGTGAAGTGCAAATCGCTCAGGCCGGCATCGGCCGCAAGTTTCAGAAGCCGACGGTGTTCGAGGCGCTGAGCGTGTTTGAAAACCTGGAACTGGCGCAGAAAACCGACAAGTCGGTGTGGGCCAGTTTGCGTGCGCGCTTGAGCGGCGAGCAAAAAGATCGAATCAGCGAAGTGCTGGAGACGATTCGCCTGACCACCTCGGTCAATCGTCAGGCAGGCTTGCTCTCCCACGGTCAGAAGCAGTTTCTCGAGATCGGCATGTTGCTGATGCAGGATCCGCAATTGCTCCTGCTCGATGAGCCGGTGGCGGGCATGACCGATGCGGAAACCGAGTTCACGGCTGAACTGTTCAAGTCGCTGGCGGGCAAGCATTCGCTGATGGTGGTGGAGCATGACATGGGCTTTGTCGGCTCGATTGCTGACCATGTGACCGTGTTGCATCAGGGCAGCGTGTTGGCGGAAGGCTCGCTTGAGCAAGTGCAGGAAAACGAGCGCGTGATTGAGGTTTACCTCGGCCGCTGAAGCTGCAAACACTCATCAAAACTGTGGGAGCTGGCTAGCCAGCGATGAGGCCGGCACATCCAGCATTAATGCCGACTGATCCACCGCTATCGCTGGCAAGCCAGCTCCCACAGGGTTCTGTGTGCAACAGGGAGAATTTGGAAATGCTGCAAGTCGACAAGCTGCACCAGTACTACGGCGGTAGCCACATCCTGCGTGGCCTCTCGTTCGACGTGAAAGTCGGCGAAGTCACCTGCCTGCTCGGCCGTAACGGTGTCGGCAAAACCACCCTGCTCAAATGCCTGATGGGCCTGCTACCGGCCAAAGAAGGCGTAGTCAATTGGGAAGGCAAACCGATCACCACGTTCAAGCCACACCAGCGGGTTCACGCCGGGATCGCCTATGTGCCGCAGGGCCGCGAGATCTTCGGACGCCTGACGGTGGAAGAGAATCTGCTGATGGGTCTGTCGCGTTTTCCCGGCAGTGAAGCCAAGGAAGTCCCAAGTTTCATCTACGAACTGTTCCCGGTGCTGCTACAAATGAAGCAGCGTCGCGGCGGTGACCTCTCCGGTGGTCAGCAACAGCAGTTGGCGATTGGTCGCGCATTGGCCAGCCGCCCGCGCTTGCTGATCCTCGACGAGCCTACCGAAGGCATTCAACCTTCGGTGATCAAGGAGATCGGCGCGGTAATCAAGAAACTCGCGGCGCGCGGTGATATGGCGATTTTGCTGGTCGAGCAGTTCTACGATTTCGCCGCGGAACTGGCCGATCAGTATCTGGTGATGTCCCGGGGCGAGATCGTCCAGCAGGGGCGCGGTGAAAATATGGAGGCCGAGGGTGTACGCGGGCTGGTAACGATCTAGTACAACGAATTAATCTGTAGCTTCCTAACGATAATTACACACCATGAATTCGACTGTTGCACCTGCCCTGTTTACCCCGAGCTGGCACGCCGCGCTGGAACTCGCTTATGCCCGTTTCGGCGACTGCACGCGCCCGGTCATGCGCCGACACCTCGGGCCGCTGCGGGTGCAAAAGCACCTGTACGCCGAAGGCCCTGAAGTCTGTCAGCACATCATCGTCCACCCGCCGGGCGGGATTGCCGGCGGTGATCGGCTGGACATCAGCGCGCGCGTCGAAGCCGACGCCTGGGCGCAGATCACCAGCCCCGGTGCCGCCAAGTGGTATCGCGCGGGTGGGCCGGCGTATCAAAAACTGGATTTGAAAGTGGCAGCCGGCGGGACGCTGGAATGGCTGCCGCAGGAAACCATCGTCTATAGCGCCGCGCAGGCTGAGCTGACCACTTCGATTGAACTTGAGGGTGATGCACGGCTGTTTTACTGGGATGTGGTGGCGCTGGGTCGCCCGGCCAGTGGCGAACGTTTTGACCACGGGCATTTTCAGGCGCACCTGGATATTCGCCGCGATGGCCGATTGCTCTGGCACGAGCGCCAGCGCATTGTCGGTGATGACGGTTTGCTTGATTCGCCGATCGGGCTGGATGGCAATCCGGTGTTTGCGACGTTGTTGGTGACCGGTGAGATTGAGGCTGAGTTGCTGGAGCGCTGCCGCTCGCTGGATCACCAGGTTCGCGGGGATTTGACGCAATTGCCGGGACTTTTGGTTGCCCGTTGTCTGGCCAGTGAAGCGTTGCTCGCACGGGCCTGGCTCATCGATTTATGGCGCTTGCTGCGTCCGGTGCTTCTGGATCGCGAGGCGGTGTCACCGAGAATATGGAACACCTGAAAGCAACCCTCACCCCCCGCCCTCTCCCGGAGGGAGAGGGAGCCCGACCGAGTCGCTTGAAATGAATTTAACTGACTGAACGAAT
>NZ_AKJR01000394.1:0-6179 GCF_000282235.1 Pseudomonas sp. GM24
CTCCTACAGGAGTGTTGTGTTACTCAGGAATACGCAGTGTCTGCCCCGGATAGATCTTGTCCGGATGAGACAGCAGCGGCTTGTTGGCCTCGAAGATCTTGTTGTACTGGTTGGCATTGCCATACACGGCGAGGGAAATCGCGCTGAGGGTGTCGCCTTTTTTCACCACGACAAACTTTGCTGCAGCCACCACCGGGCCGGTCACGGTGATCTGATCATCCACGCTGCCAACTCCGGCAATATTGCCCACCGCCAGCAAAATCTTCTCTTTCTCTTCCTGACTCGCGACTTCACCGGTGACGGTCACTTTGTCGCCATCCACCGTTGCCTGCACATTCGGATTGCCCAAGCCGACCTTGCTGATGTGTTCCTTCAACTGCTCACTGGCATTGGCGTTACCCGGGGTCAGCAGATCGATCAGCTTCTCACCGGCTTCTTTTACAAAACTTAAAAGACTCATCGTGGTTCTCTCCATGGAATAAAAGGATCAGTCGTCCAAGCCTAGACCACCGCGGACAAACCCGGTTCCAAGCCGACCAATGACCCTGCCACCGCGCAAGCGGTAGAATCCCCCACCCCTGCCAGCGCCCGGAGCGAAGATGGACATCAAGCAGCTGAAATTCCTCATCGCCCTCGACGAAACCCGCCACTTCGGCCAGGCCGCCGCGCGTTGCCATATCACCCAGCCAACGCTGTCAATGCGCCTGCGCAGTCTTGAAGAAGAACTCGACCTGCCACTGGTCAACCGTGGCCAGCGTTTCGAAGGTTTCACCGCGCCGGGCGAGCGCGTGCTGGCGTGGGCACGCTCGGTGATGGCGGCGTATGACGGTTTGCACGCGGAAGCGGCGGCGTGTCGCGGCAATCTGATCGGCACGCTGAGGCTGGGCGTGGTGCCGCTGTCGAGTTTCGATCCGCTGCCGTTGATGCAACGCCTGCACAGCGCCCACCCGAATTTGCGCTTTGAAATGTCGGCGCTGAGTTCCGAGCAGATCCTCGAGCATTTGGCGAATAACCGCATTGATCTCGGCGTGTCCTATCTGGATCGTCTGGATAACGAGCGCTTCGAATCCCTGGCCTTCAGTGAAACGCGCATGGGCCTGCTTTACGATCAGCGCTCATTCACATTTGGCGACGCCGCGTTGAGTTGGCAGTCGCTGATCGAACTGCCGTTGGGCATGCTCACCAGCGGCATGCATTTTCGCCAGTCCATCGACCACAACTTCCACAGCCGCGGCCTGACTCCACAACCGTTGCTACAAACCGATGCCGTGCATCAATTGTTACAAGCCGTGCACGGCGGTTTTTGCTGCGCGATCATGCCGCTGGACGGCGGCCTGGAAAAACTCACCGATCACCTGCGCCTGCAACCGATCGAAGACGCCCAGACCCTCGCCCCGCTGGGCCTGATCATGCGTCGCGGCGCCCCACGTTCCGCGCTGGCGGAAGCCTGTTTCGCGCTGTATCGGGAATCACCAACAGCCTCTTGATCGACGGCATCTATCGATAGATCGACACTAGCGATTAGACGCGACAACTTGCCGCGCCTAGTCTTAACGTTGATCAAACCGTCGGTGATGCCATGAACGCCAAGCGCCCAGCCTGCGCGGCGCCTGCACTCGAAACGCCCGCGCCAGCCGCCAGCCAGACCTACAGTTACAGCGATTTACCCCGTGAGGAATCGGCCAGCACCGCGCTGGCCGAGGAAGTCGCGTTGGCGATCGCCTACAACGGCATCAGCCAGGCGGTGATGTTGGTGACGCCGACCGACCTTGAAGACTTCATCGTCGGTTTCAGCCTCGGCAGCGGCATCATCATCGACGCTACTGACATTTATGACCTGCAACTGACCGGCGCCGGCTCCGCGCAATATGCGCAAGTAACCATCGCCAATCGCGCGTTCTGGAACCTCAAGCAACAACGTCGACAAATGGCCGGCACCAGCGGTTGCGGATTGTGCGGCGTTGAAGCGGTCGAGCAAGCACTGCCCGATCTGAAGGTGTTGCCGGGTGCGCCGTTGCCGCCGATTGAATGGCTCGACGGTTTGCGTCAGCGCATCAGTGCATTTCAACCTTTGGGCCAATACTGCGGTGCGGTGCACGCGGCGGTATTCATGAACGCCAGCGGCGAATTGCTACTCGGCCGCGAAGACATCGGCCGGCATAACGCCCTCGACAAGCTGATCGGCGGACTGATCCGCCAGAAGATATCCACAGAAGGCGGCCTAGCGATTGTGACCAGCCGTTGCAGCCTCGAATTGATCCAGAAAGTCTTGCGTGCCGGCATCCAGACGCTGGTCAGCCTGTCCGCGCCCACGGGCCTTGCCGTGCAATGGGCCCGTCGACACAACCTCAATCTCATCCACCTGCCGCAGAAAAGTGCGCCGCGGGTGTACAGCCCCGCGATGGAGAATCAAGCGTGAGCCAACATCATCAAGCCGACCAGAAACCTGTCCCGCGCTATAAGCCTTACAAAGGTGCCGCCGGCGGCTGGGGTGCCCTGATCAGTGTGGCTCAGGCCTGGTTGACCAGCGACAACGCGCTGAAGAACCTGCGCATGATGCTCAAGACCAACCAGAACGGCGGCTTCGACTGCCCGGGTTGCGCGTGGGGCGATTCGCCGGAAAGCGGCATGGTCAAGTTCTGCGAGAACGGCGCCAAAGCGGTGAACTGGGAAGCAACCAAGCGCCGCGTGGACGCCAAGTTCTTCGCCAAGCACAGCGTCACTTCGTTGCTGGAGCAGAGCGACTACTGGCTCGAGTATCAGGGACGCCTGACCGAGCCGATGGTGTATGACGCCGAAACCGATCGCTACAAGCCGATCAGTTGGGACGACGCCTACACCCTGATCGCCAAACACCTGCAAAGCCTGCCGAGTCCGGACCTGGCCGAGTTCTACACCTCGGGTCGTGCCAGCAACGAGGCGGCTTACCTGTATCAACTGTTCGTGCGCGCCTACGGCACCAACAATTTCCCTGACTGCTCGAACATGTGCCACGAGGCCAGCGGTGTGGCGTTGGCGCAAAGTGTCGGCGTCGGCAAAGGCACCGTGACCTTCGACGATTTCGAACACGCCGATGCGATTTTCGTCTGGGGCCAGAACCCGGGCACTAACCACCCACGCATGCTCGAACCGTTGCGTGAAGCGGTGAAACGCGGCGCGCAAGTGGTGTGCATCAACCCATTGAAAGAGCGTGGCCTGGAACGCTTTCAGCACCCGCAACACCCGATCGAAATGCTCACCAACGGTGACAAGCCGACCAACACCGCGTATTTCCGCCCGGCACTTGGCGGTGACATGGCGCTGCTGCGCGGCATGGCCAAGTTTCTCCTGCAGTGGGAGCGCGATGCGCAGAAGGCTGGCGAACCTGCCGTGTTCGATCACGATTTCCTCAACGCCCACAGCGCTAACGTGCTGGAGTATCTCGGCGTGGTCGATGACACGCCGTGGGAACAGATCGTCGAACAATCCGGCCTGACCCTCGTCGAAATCGAGCAAGCGGCGCGCATGTACGCCAAAGGCAAGAACGTCATCATGTGCTGGGCGATGGGCATCACCCAGCATCGCCATTCAGTACCGACCATCCAGGAAATCGCCAACCTGATGCTGCTGCGCGGCAACATCGGTAAACCCGGTGCTGGTCTGTGTCCGGTGCGCGGCCACAGTAACGTGCAGGGCGACCGCACGATGGGCATCAACGAGCGTCCGCCAGTGGCGTTCCTTGATTCGCTGGAACGACGCTTCCAGTTCAAGGTGCCGCGTCATAACGGCCACAACGTGGTCGAGGCAATCCATGCGATGGCCGAGGGACGCGCCAAAGTCTTTATCGGTCTGGGCGGCAACTTCGCCCAAGCCACGCCGGACAGCCCGCGTACCTTCGCCGCACTGAGCAATTGCGACCTGACCGTGCAGATCAGCACCAAACTCAACCGCAGCCATCTGGCTCACGGTAAAGACGCGCTGATCCTGCCGTGCCTCGGCCGGACCGACATCGATATCCAGACCGAAGGCCCGCAAGCGGTCACCGTGGAAGACTCCTTCAGCATGGTTCACGCCTCCAACGGGCAGTTGCAACCGCTGTCGAACCAGATGCGCTCGGAGCCGTCGATCATTGCCGGCATCGCTGCCGCCACACTGGGTAGCAAACCGGTCGACTGGAACTGGCTGGTGGCCGATTACGGGCGCATCCGCGAACTGATCGCCGACACCATTCCCAATTTCAAAGAGTTCAACGAGAAGATCAAAAACCCAGGCGGCTTCTACCTCGGCAACAGCGCTGGCGCGCGCAAGTGGAACACACCGTCGGGCCGAGCTAACTTCCGCGCGAACATGCTGCCCAAAGATCTGGTACACGAACGCACCCGCGCCACCGGGCAGTTGCCGGACCTGATCTTGCAATCGATGCGTTCCCACGATCAGTACAACACCACGATTTATGGTCTCGACGACCGTTATCGCGGAGTGAAGGGCCAGCGTGATGTGCTGTTTGCCAACGAGGCCGACATCATTCGTCTGGGCTTCCGTCCGGGGCAAAAGGCCGACATCGTGTCGCTGTGGGACGATGGTCGTGAGCGTCGGGTGAAGGGCTTCACCTTGCTGGCGTTTGATATTCCGGCCGGGCAAGCGGCGGCTTATTACCCGGAAGTGAATCCGCTGGTGCCATTGGAGAGCACCGGGGATGGCAGCCATACGCCGACGTCTAAGTTCATTGCGATTCGATTGGAATCAGCGAGTGAGACTGGGTTGATCATGGCCAAATCTGCTTAATTCAAAATCAAAAGATCGCAGCCTTCGGCAGCTCCTACACCGGTTCCTGTAGGAGCTGCCGAAGGCTGCGATCTTTTCGCTTCTGCTTTTCAAACGCCCACAAAAAAGGCCGCTTTTTCACAAAAGCGGCCTGTCCGAAGTAGCTAAAGACCGGCGAAAAATGCTTAAGTTCCGCTGATAAAACAGCAACTTGCAAAATTGTATACAAGTCGTGTTATTCGTCGGATTTCGATTGTCACGCTTGTTACACAGCCTCAGGATCGGCGCCGTCATCCCTTTGAGGCTCCTCTATGAAGTTCTCCTCGATTCTCTTGTTGTCCCTTGGCCTGGTCAGTGGCTTTGCGTCTGCTGGCGGCACCACCGAAGCAGGTGTGGGCGGCGCATTGGGCGGGGTTCTTGGCTCGGTCGTCGGTCAGTCGTTAGGCGGCAATACAGGTTCCACCATCGGCGCAGCCTTGGGCGGTGCGGGTGGTAGCGCGGTCGGCGCCGACAAACGCAGCCGTGGCGAAGCCGCCATCGGTGGTGCGCTGGGCGCAGCCGGCGGTAACGTAGTCGGCCGCAGCATGGGCGGCACCACCGGCAGCCTGATCGGCTCCGCAGCAGGTGGCGGCGCCGGTGGCGCGCTGGGTAACTACATGGGCAACAAAAGCGATGACGATGATCGTCGTTACGACCGTCGTCATGATGATCGTCGCTACTACCGCGACGGCCACCCAGGTCGCGGCCATGCCTACGGCCACCGCAAGCATCACAAGTACTATCGTCACCGTTAAGGCGAATGCTTGAAGAAAAATCGCGGCCCGAGGGCTGCGATTTTTTTTGCCTTTTTTAAACCACAAGGTATTCCAGTGCCTGCCGCAGCTTGGCGGGAATCGGCACTGGCTGGTTACTCGCCCGATCGACGAATACATGAACGAAGCGCCCGGCCGCGCAGGCCTCGCTATCGCCGACCTTGAACACCGCCAACTCGTATTGCACCGAACTGTTGCCCAATTTTCCGACCCGCAGACCGACCTCGATCAGATCAGGAAAGGCAATCGAGGCGAAGTAATCACACGCCGAACTGACCACAAACCCCACCACCTCGCCATCATGGATATCCAGACCACCGACCTGTATCAGGTAAGTGTTCACCGCCGTGTCGAAGAAGCTGTAGTAGGTGACGTTGTTGACGTGACCGTAGGCGTCGTTGTCGTGCCAGCGTGTGGTGATGGGCTGGAAGTGTGGGTAGTCGGTGCGCTGAGGGGTGGACATGGTTGTGCTGGCTCTCTTGTTTTTTCAGTGAGGCTGCTTGCCCTCACCCTAGCCCTCTCCCAGAGGTAGAGGGGACTGACCGAGGTGTTCTCTCGAAATACACCGACCTGAACTGTCGAGTCGAACGCGAAAGGCACAGAGATCGGCTCCCTTTCCCCCTC
>NZ_AKJR01000394.1:6414-19892 GCF_000282235.1 Pseudomonas sp. GM24
AAGATTTTGACTTCAACACTAATCCTGAGCAAACCGCCTACCCTGCGCCGCCAACTCACCAATCAACCGCGCCGGTTTCCACTGATCGCCCTGCCGCGTCTCCAGCGCCAGCAAGCGCTGATGAATATCCGCCAGCCCCTGCTGATCCGCCCAGGCCATCGGCCCGCCCTTGTCCGCCGGGAAGCCGTAGCCGTTCAGGTACACCAGATCGATGTCGTGTGCAGACTCGGCAATGCCCTCCTGCAAAATCTTCGCACCCTCGTTGACCAATGCCAGAAGACTGCGCTCCAGGATCTCCTCAGGACCGATCTCGCGGCGCTGGAAGCCCAACCCTTCGCTGACCTGCAATACCAGCGCATCGACCTCAGGATCGTGCTCGGCCTGACGACTGCCCGGCTCGTAATGGTAATAACCGTTGCCAGACTTCTGGCCAAACCGGCCCATCTCGCACAAGCGGTTGTCCACCTGAACCTCTGGCGCATCCTGGCCCTTGCCGGCCAATTCGCGCGCACGCCACTCCAGATCGATGCCGACCACGTCGTACATGCGAAACGGTCCCATGGCAAAACCGAAACCTTGCAGTGCCGCGTCGACCTGCTGTGGATAAGCGCCTTCGAGCAGCATCTTGCGCGCCTCCAGGACATACGGATGCAACATGCGATTGCCGATAAAGCCGTGGCAGTTGCCCGACACCACACTGACCTTGCCCATGCGTTTGCCCAGCGCCAGCGCCGCTTCCAGCACCGCCGCGGAAGTCTGCGCACCGCGAACGATTTCCAGCAATTTCATGATGTGCGCCGGGCTGAAGAAATGCAGACCCAGCACCTGCTCCGGACGCCTTGTCGCCGCAGCAATCGCATCGATATCCAGCGCCGATGTATTGCTCGCCAACAGTGCTTCAGGCTTGAGCAAGCCATCCAGCTCACGAAAGATCTTCTGCTTCAGCTCAAGATTTTCGTACACCGCCTCGATCACCAGATCGACATTGCGAATCGCCGGGTAATCCGCCGCCGCACTGACCCGAGCGATACGTGCATCCGCTTCGGCCTGATCAATCCGGCCCTGGCGCACGTTGTGTGCATAAGTCTCGGCCACTGTGGCGAGCGCCTGTTCAAGCATCTGTGGATTGTTATCCACCCACTGCACGTTCACGCCGGCATTGGCCAGACACATGACAATGCCCCGGCCCATGGTGCCCGCACCGATCACTGCGGCCTGCTGAATATCGAAGGATGTCTGGCTCATGTTGTTCTCTTGTTGGCGATCCAAAGACAGACCTCAACCATAGTCAGCCAACGACAGTTTTTGAAGTTTATTACCGTGATGATCGACATTCAGCGGATGGATAGAGCCCCCGCCTTGATGACACTTAATGTAGGAGCTGCCGAAGGCTGCGATCTTTTGATCTTGAACAAATCAACATCAAAAGATCGCAGCCTTCGGCAGCTCCTACAACGATCAGAGGTGCTCTTGCGCCCAGCTGCGGACTTCGGCGTAGGGATATTCTTCCAATACCGCAAACCCGGGAATCGCACGCGCCTTGAGCTTGGTGAACAGCGGCACGCTGATCCCGCACAGAAACCTCGTCAGCCGCTCAGCCGTTGGAATCACCCCAGTGTGCTGCTCGTGCCTGTGGATAAAATCGCCACATAACGCCGCAAAGTTTTTATCCACAAGCGCTGGCAACTCCGGTGGCGCCGGCAACCGCGCAACCTGGCCGTGACACACTGAACAATGCCCACACTGCTCGGGCGCATTGTGATCACCGAAATACTCGGCCAAGCGATAGCCCAGGCAGCGCTCGCTGGCGAAGACTTCAAGCATCGTGTGGATGCGCGCCACTTCGGCCTGCTCATGCCGGGTGAAATAGTCATGCAACTCAGCGCTCAGGGCATCGCTGTCAAAGTCACTATTCAGCAGGCTATAGACCTCGGTCATCTGCTTGCTTTCCAGCTCGACCCAGCCCTTCTCCTGAAAATAATCCAGCGCCTTCACCACTCGATTGCGCTCGGCGGAATACTGCGAGTACATCGCCTCGAAATTCACCGTGGCCCAGGTGCGTGCGCGCGCCGAGGTCTGAATGATCGCAGCGACGAAATCCCTGCGTTCACCTTCGAAGCGCTCAAGCAGCGCTTCGGGTTCCAGCAGGTATTTGAAACGGTATTCGGCGTAGTAGGCGTAGCGCGGCGCAATCAAGCCGCGCAGTTCCAGTTGCACCAGCAATGTCTTCAGCGGAAGTGAGCGAATATTGCTCTGATCCGCCAATGGCCCAAGCAGAAACTCCCACTGCCCTTCCGGCACCGAAGCTTTCAGTTCGTCGAGCACATAACGAATGCCGTCACGCTCCGGCGTATCACCGTAGACGAAGTTTTCCAGCACATTGAGGCTGTCGCGATTGGCTAATACCAGACAGTCCGACGGCTGCCCGTCACGCCCGGCGCGGCCGATTTCCTGGCTGTAGTTTTCGATGGATTTCGGCAGGTCGAAGTGCACGACATTGCGGATGTCACTTTTGTCGATGCCCATGCCGAACGCGATGGTCGCGACGATGCAATTGGATTGCCCGGCCATGAAGCGTTTCTGGATAGCTTCGCGTTTGTCGTGGGCTAAACCGGCGTGATACGCCTCGGCCTGAATGCCGTTGCGCTCAAGGTGTTCGGCGATGTGCTCAGCAGTCTTCTGCAAGGTCACATAGACGATGCTTGGCTGCCCCGGCCGCTCGGCCATCCACTCCACCAGACGCCGGCGCTTGTCCTGGCCACGTACCGGTTCCACCAGTAGATTGAGGTTGGGCCGATAGAAACCGGTGGTCACCACATCGTCAGCGGCGATAGCGAATTTGGCCTGCATGTCGGCGATGACTTTCGGCGTTGCGGTGGCTGTCAGCAGCAAAGTTTGCGGGATGTTGAACTGGCGCTGATAGTCCGGCAGCTTCAGGTAGTCGGGGCGGAAGTTGTGGCCCCACTCCGAGATGCAATGCGCCTCGTCCACCACCAGTAACGAGATCGGCACCTGCTGCAGAAAGTTGCGGAAGCGCTCGTTTTTCAAGCGCTCCACCGAGATCATCAGAATCTTCAATTCACCCGAACGGGCGCGAGCCATCACGTCATTGGCATCATCGCGACTCTGCGCCGAATCGATGCTGCCCGCCGAGATACCGTGACGTTGTAAAAAGGCCAGTTGATCCTGCATCAACGCCAGCAACGGCGAGACCACCAATGTCAGATGCGGCAGCATCAGCGCCGGCAATTGATAGCAAATCGACTTGCCGGAACCGGTGGGGAAAATCGCCGCCGCCGAGCGCCCGGCCAGCACCGCACTGATCGCGGTTTCTTGACCGGGTCGAAACTGTGGAAAACCAAAAACCTGTTCCAGGGTGTTGTGCATTCGCTGTCACTCCATTGACTGCTGCCATGCCAACAGCCTAGCGGGCGATCGCAGCGAGTCGAGAAAAGGTCGGGGCCAAATCGATTCGGAATGATACAGCGGATGTCACGAACACCGTGGCACTCTGTGGGAGCGAGCCTGCTCGCGAAGAGGCCAGTCGCCACATCACAAAGCTTAAAAAATCAGGGACGCAACACCGCCACCCGCAACTGCTCATTCAGCATCTGCTCATGCACGCCCTGACTTTTGCTCGCCCACAACGCATGGGCCGGGCTGATGTCGCCGGTAAACGCTGCCGCCAACTGACGCAAGTCAGCGACGCTGCGCACACGCGGGCAAAACGGTTGCTCATCACAGTTCTGGCTGGCGTTGCGATAGGTGCTCAGCAATCCCTCCCAGAGGCCGTCGCGCACGTGGCGAATCGACTTCAGTTGCACGTGGGGCACACCGAGTCGCTGCTCAAGCCCTTCCTCATCCAGCGCCTCGCTGGCCAGCAGGGCTTTAGCGAACATCAACACCTCACCGCGTGAAGCCGTGTCCATGTTCGCCTGGCTGATAAGGGCCTCCGGCCAGTCGGTGCGATCGAGGCGATCCAGCACCCATGCATTGCCAACTTCAGAGGCCATGGCCAAACGGCAAGTGCCCAGCCCGAGCAATAAAATTGCGGCCATTCGTAGCCAGTGCATACCTAATTCCCTTTAAGCGCGTGTCAGACGTTTGGAAACGCCCTACAGATTCTGGCGCGCACGATACAGCGGTTTACCGCGAATCGCCTGACAATCACGTAGGAATTATTACGCCTAAGGGTTTTGGCCTGAAAAAGCTGCGAAAACACGTAGGGCATTTCCTCAAAACACGGAAAAACCCCTACGAATACTGTCCATTGCAGCTGTCTTGTCCCACAGAGAAACGCCCTTCTATAGTGGCCGGCGCGGCTGCAAACCCGCTGCCGGCCCGCCCCAGCGCCTTCGAACAGGACACGCCTCACCATGATCAACCGCTATCGCCCCCTCAAGACCTGCTACAGCGAAAACCCGGTACTGCTTATCGACAGCCACTCAAGCCAGACGGATCTGATCAATGCCGCCGATCAGCGTTTACGGGCGGCCGGGGATTTGCTGGAAACGCTCTACTGCTTATGTTTCAAGCAGGCAGACGTGAAAGATATTCCCAACATCGTCAATGCACTTTATCTGTTGGTGCAGGATGGCTGCGACTTACTTGAAGTTGCCAAACAAAAACCACCGCAAACAACATACAACTGAACCACACTACAAATACGGAAACACCACCACGCTTTATTTATACATGCAACTGACACTAACTTGTTCGCTCTTACAACTAAACGAGAGCAACACCATGACAGTTTTAACCATATTTTTTTGCGGCACCGGATCCAACAAGTTTGACACTACCCATGAAAACTTCTGGGACGGCGAACTGGTTTCCACACTGGCATCCAACCATACCGGCCGGGAATTCGCCGAGTGGATCGTGGTCGACGGCCCTGGCAGTGGCAACCTGCAAGCCGACGATCTGTTCACCAAGACCGAGGAGTACGGTCTTACCGGCACGCTGTTTGGCAAAGGCTGGGAGGAAAACGTGCGGCATGCCATCAATATCATCAAGGGCAAATGCGACTGGCAGCGCGAACAACTCACCGAGGCCGAATACAACCGCCTTAAAGCGGCTGGCATTCCTATTGAGGATGTAAAAATCGAAGGTTCGTGGCTCTGGCGTAAATATAATTATGGCGATCGCTGCGTGACCCAACAGAAGTTACAGGAGCAGATCATCAAGACGTTTCGCAAGGATGGCGTTATTCCCACTCAGGTCAATCTGGTGGGCTGGAGTCGCGGCGGCATAAGTTGCCACATGCTGGCCAATGCGATGTTAAATGATCGAGAGCTGAACAATATTCCGGTGAATATATTTGCTCTTGATCCAGTACCGGGAATCGGCAACTTCCAGGATCAGCGCGTAAAACTTGGCGCCAACGTCAAAGAATATGTTGCGTTCTATGCCCGTGATGAACGTTCCAAAGGTTTCAGCTGTGTGATCCCGCAGACCGCCACCGGCACCAAAACCAGCGTCTACCCCATGGCCGGCCGTCACGCGACCATGGCCGGCAACGCCACAGCTGACGGTGGCGTGCCCACCAACAGCGGCGACCTGAAAACGCTGGTCGAGCCTGGCCGCATCGTTCGTCACCTCGCCGAAACCTGCCTCAAGCGCTGGGGCGTGCAACTGAACAAAACCCTGAACCTGAGCGAAACAGATCTGCTGCGCCTGACTGGCGCCATCGTCGCCGACGAATCGCGCTACAAGCAGATGCACAGCGTTTCCTACACCTACTTCACCGAACTGGATCAAGGTGAGCGCTACGTTTCGCTGGGTAGCAAAGGCGTGCCGTTTTCGGCGGTGAAGGGTTCGATCTACGCGCCGGCAACGGGGCTGACGACGAGTTTGTTGGATGTTTCTGCGTATAAACACCTGCGTTGAAAAAAGATGAAGCGTTGGTAGGAACGTCTGATGAAATCTTCGTCCCGTTCCTACGCAACCAGACGCTTTGTCGCCTATCGCCACTTGAGGGCGCGAACCTATAGTCGTGGCTGTCGCTAAGCAATCAGCGGCTCAGGTTTGGTCACCTGAAAACAGAGATAACTGATGCATGCCCTTGTATGCTGCCAGCACATTCTGTCGGCACGCTTTTTATGGCGGCTGTGTTTGGGACGCTTCGGCGTACCGGGTTATCTCTGCCGGTTTGACCAACTTGAACACAGCCCGCCTCCACCGCTTGGTCACGGTAGCAGCGGTTTTTCGATACCTTCAGAGATATCTAAAATGAAAACATGGAATCAGTTTCTTACCGAACGCTACCGCCCACTAGAATCCAATCTCACAGACACCAAGCCTCTGCTCATCGACACCGAGGCCAACCCGCAAGACATCCTCGAATGCGCCGTACAGCGCCTGCGCGCTTCAAGCGACCTGCTAAAAACCCTCTACTGCCTCAACTTCAAACAAGCCGACGTCGAAGACATACCCCACATCACCCACGCCCTCTATCTGCTGACGCAGGACGGCTGCGACCTGCTGCAGGTTGCGCAGCAGCGGATGCTCAACTGGAAGGCTCCAGCCTGAAATCGAGTGATCGTATCGCTCTTATGCACTCTGTGAGAGCGATCAAAAAACGGTAATCAACCATGGGAGCAACCATAAGCAAATTCTTTGATGAGCTGATGGAAAGCGTGCGAGAAATGGACGAAATTCTGCGTGGTGAATGTGCACCATCGCGTATATCCAAGGCTGGCAAAATGATTCAAAAAAACCAACAGACTCTCGATGAACAGCCTCGCTTTAAGGATCGAAAATCCCGACCTATCACTCCACACGATTGCGCTACACTGGAGTCCTGCACCAAGAGGCCTATGAAATGAGCGAATTGACGTTCCAGCAGAAGCAGGCTTATTACGACAAAGTACGCCGGTCAAACTATCTGGCGAGCTTACGTCTGGAAGGTTTCGATACCAGCCGTGCCGATGCCGAGAAACCGCTTCCATCAAGGGAATCGGTCATTGAAAAATATCGTCAGACTGCACGTTAATGACGGACAAATATGGGGTCGGACAAGACCCCTATTGCTACCCTCATAGTGATGTTCTGCGTAACTTGCTCGACATCCATTCTGAAGAAGAACTGCAAAATGCAGAGCGAGAGCTCTCGGAAATCGCGATCAGTCGATTTCGTCTTCTCCCCCCTCCTTATGATTTAAGTGTCCTGCAGCACGCCCATAAAACTCTTTTTTGCGATGTTTACGATTGGGCCGGGCAGTTGCGTACCGTTAACATCAAAAAGGGACAACCATTTTTCTGCACTGCAGAGCGAATTCTTCCAGAAGCGCAAAAAATCTTTAGCGTGATGGAGCGCTCGGCGTGGTTCGCGGGAATGGGCAAACCAGAACTTGTGGTGAACATCGCTGAGGCTTATGGCGATTTGAATGTCATCCATCCTTTTCGCGAAGGTAATGGCCGAGCGCAACGCCTATTATTTGAACAAATCATTATTAACGCAGGCTTCCCAGTCGATTGGTGGCTGGTTAAAGATGACGCTTGGGTCCCAGCAAACATTGATGCTGTGTCATGTGATTATCGGGGGCTAGTGGCGATCTTTGACCGCTGCATTGGCGAAAAGCTGGCTCTTTAAGTGGCAGTATTCTGGTAGTTAAGGCCATTTTCTGCGGGAATATTGCCAGTTAGTCTTGTTTTCGCCCACAAAAAAGCCGCCCCTAAAGGGCGGCTTTTTCATTCACAACAAACCAATCTTACAACTTCGGCCCTGCAGCCTTGATCGCGTCGCTCACTTCGAACTTCTTGAAGTTCTCGATGAACAGACCGGCCAGTGCTTTCGCAGCCTCGTCGTACGCAGCCTTGTCAGCCCAGGTGTTGCGTGGGTTGAGCAGGTTGGTTTCAACGCCCGGTACGGCCAGTGGCACGTCAAGGTTGATAGTGTCGAGGTGTTCAGTGGCTGCACCGATCAGCGCGCCGCTCTGGATCGCTGCGATCACTGCGCGGGTGGTCGGGATGTTGAAGCGTTTGCCGACGCCGTAGCCGCCGCCGGTCCAGCCGGTGTTGACCAGGTAGACCTTGGAGCCGAAGCCGCGGATGCGCTTGATCAGCAGCTCGGCGTATTCGCCAGCCGGACGCGGGAAGAACGGTGCGCCGAAGCAGGTGGAGAAGGTCGACTTGATGCCGCTGCCCGAACCCATTTCAGTCGAGCCCACCAGCGCGGTGTAGCCGGACAGGAAGTGGTAGGCCGCTTGTTCTTCGTTGAGAATCGACACTGGCGGCAGTACGCCGGTCAGGTCGCAGGTCAGGAAGATTACAGCGTTTGGCTCGCCACCGAGGTTGTGCTCGGAACGCTTGGCTACGTGCTCCAGCGGGTACGCGGCGCGGCTGTTCTGGGTCAGGCTGACATCGGCGTAGTCGGCGTGCTTGGCGTCGTCGATCACGACGTTTTCCAGCACCGCGCCGTGCTTGATGGCTTTCCAGATAACCGGCTCGTTCTTCTCGGAGAGGTCAATGCACTTGGCATAGCAACCGCCTTCGATGTTGAACACCACGCCTTCACCCCAGCCGTGTTCGTCGTCACCGATCAGGTAACGGCTTTCGTCGGCCGACAGGGTGGTTTTACCGGTGCCCGACAGACCGAAGAACAGGGTCACGTCGCCTTCTTCGCCGATGTTGGCAGCGCAGTGCATTGGCAGCACGTCAGCGGCCGGCAGCAGGAAGTTCTGCACGGAGAACATGGCTTTCTTCATCTCACCGGCGTAACGCATGCCGGCGATCAGCACTTTCTTCTGTGCGAAGTTGAGGATCACGCAACCGTCGGAGTTGGTGCCGTCACGCTCAGGCACGCACTCGAAGTTGGCCACGTTGAGCACTTGCCACTCTTCACGACCGGCCGGGTTGTACTGGGCCGGGTTGATGAACAGGCAACGACCGAACAGATTCTGCCAGGCAGTCTGGGTGGTCATTTTCACGGCCAGGTAGTGATCTTCCGCCGCGCCTACATGCACGTGGGACACAAAGTGCTCTTGCGCGTTGTTGAATGCTTCTACGCGAGCCCACAGCGCGTCGAACTTGTCGGCCGGGAACTTGCGGTTGATCGGGCCCCAGGCAATAGCGGCCTGGGTGGAAGGCTCTTCAACGATGAAACGGTCAACAGGCGAACGACCGGTGCGGTGACCAGTGCGAACAACCAGAGCGCCGGTATCGGCAAGCTCGCCCTCACCGCGGTTCAGGGCTTCTTTTACCAGATCATCAACACTCAGATCGGTGTACACGGCGTTATTGGCTTGCGTCATGAGGTTCCCCGTCGGCCAGTGGCCGAGTGTGCTCCAAACGTTTTGTAGTAGAAAGTCGTGCACTACTACCGCGAAAAAAGTGGGCCGGATTATGCCAGAAAAGCCCAAAAAGAGTAGGGTCCTCCCGTCGTAACGGCGAAATTCCGTCGTTACGCAGTGAATTTACCTGCGCTGAACCGTTTTAGTGCCGGGTATCTGACGGCGTGTCGACGCCTGCGCCAGCGAACAATTGAGCAACATCCGTGGCATCGAACAGGTAGCGCTCGTTACAGAACTGGCAATCAACCTCGATGTTGCCACCGTGTTCGACCACCAATTGCTGCGCATCTTCCAGACCCAGACTGACCAACGCATTGCCGGAGCGTTCCCGCGAGCAACTGCAACGGAAGCGCAGTTTCTGCACATCGAACAGACGAACCTGCTCTTCGTGGTAGAGGCGATGCAGTACGGTTTCGTTGTCCAGGCTGAGCAATTCATCGGCGGTCAGGGTGGTGGCCAGTGCGGTGATGTGCTGCCAGCTGGCGGCGCGATCTTCTTCGTCTTTCAGACGATCAGCCGGCAGTTGCTGCAGCAGCAGGCCGCGAGCGCGACGACCGTCGGCAAACAGCTTGAAGCGGGTGCCGACCTGTTGCGACATGACGAAATAGTTGGTGAAGCAATCGGACAGGGTTTCGCCGTCGAGATCGACAATGCCCTGATAGCGCTGGCCGACAGTCGGGTCGACGGTCAACGCCAGAACGCCATTGGGCATCAGATCGGCGAGGGTAGCGTCCGCAGCAATCTGGTCAGCGTGATAACGCGCCAGACCACGGATGTCGCGCTCGCTGGAGCACTCGATCATCAGCATCGGGATCGGGCCTTCGGAACGCGCCTGCAGAATCAGCAAGCCGTCGAACTTCAAGGTGCCCACCAGCAACGAGGCCGCCGCCATCAATTCGCCGAGCAGTTGTGCAACCGGCTCCGGGTACGGGTGCTTGGCGAGGACTTCGGCGTAGCTGCGTTCAAGTGCGACCAGCTCGCCGCGTGTGTCGCTGTCATCAAAGATGAAACGTTGGGTGAAATCGGTATCCGGTAGGTCGGTCATAATTTTGGGTATCTGAATGTGGTGACAAAATGGTTACAAGACGTGAAAATTTGCACTTCTTGGCACTCTTTTTGGTGCCGACTGCTCTGCCATGGGAGGCATTTTATGAACAATCCGGGTTTGTTCCAATCAAGGTGGAACCTCGGCCGGCTGGTTCTGTGCAACATAGTGCCATTAGCGCTACTGGCTTTCTGGTTATGGCCTACGGGTAACTCGCTGTGTGTGATTTTCGACGAGTGGCTGTTCCGCTCACTCAATGCACCACTGGCCAGCAACCCCATATGGCTCCACATCTGGGCAATTGCAAGTATGCGTCCGTTCGACATCGTCGTGGGCTTGATCCTGCTGACGCTGCTGATCAAGGGCGACTGGGTGTTCAAGGCGATTGACGTGCGCCGGGCTTTTTTCGGTTTTCTTTCGATCCTGCTATTGATGGTGGTGATTCGCGCACTGTTTTCCAAGTTCGCCGACCATATGGATTGGCAGCACAGCAGCCCGTCGATGATGCTTGAGGGAGCTGTGCACATCAGCGATTACTTCCCGAATCTGGAAAAAACCTGGGAAGTGAAGGATCGCTCGAGCCAGAGCTTTCCCGGTGACCACGCTTCGGTGTTGTTGATCTGGGCGCTGTTCATGGGCGTGTTCAGCCGTACGGCCGGCCAGTTCGTGACGATCTGGGGCCTGGCGCTGTTGTTCATGCTGCCGCGCCTGGTGGCCGGTGCGCATTGGGGTCAGGACGATTACATCGGCGGTGTGCTACTCGCGGTGTGGGCGTTGGGCTGGGGTTACTACACGCCGTTTGCATATCACGCCTCGAACTTCTGGCTGAAGGTGACGGCGCCGATTTTTGTGTTGCTGGGCAAGTTGCCGCTGGTTGCGCGGATGAGTGTGGTGCGTAGCGCCTGATACCGAGCGGTCTTCGGCGAGGGCTGCGCCCTCGATTCGCGAGCAGGCTTGCTCCCACATTAGAATGCAATCTCCTGTGGAAGTGAGCCTGCTCGCGAAGAGGCCAGCAGCAACAATGCGATTATTCGTCGTTACTACTGCCGCGAAACTTGAACAAATCCCGCCGCTGCTTCTTGCTCGGTTTGCCGTCGGTGCTCACGCCCAACGCCCCCGCCTTGCGCATTGCCGCAGCCGCTTCACGTTTGGCAATACTCGCCTCGGTCTCCGCATACAACGTCTGCGCTTCGGGTGCGCCGCGTCGAACAATCGACAACGCCTCGACCTTCACCGTACGCACTTCAAAGCCGGTACGAATCTCGAACTCATCGCCGATGCGTGGCTCTTTGCCAGGCTTGCAGCGCTCGCCGCGACAATGCACCTTGCCACTCTCGATCGCTGCTTTGGCCAAGGCACGGGTTTTGTAAAAACGCGCGGCCCACAGCCACTTGTCGAGACGGACCTTGTCGTCCTCTTCGCTTTTTTGTGCCATGGCATTTCCTCATTCTGAAATATTGATGAACTGTACTACCGTTTCACTCATGTCATGAATGACCGCGTCCCGGATTACAATGCGCGCGTTTCGGCGCCTGCTTCCGGGGCCGGAAATCCGGGCTGTAGAAATCTGTCGCCTTTTAACCCTTATTCTGCGTGAATACCGCGAATCCGGCCTCGTGCGGGCTGAAGCGGTTGTCACGGTTGAGCATTTTTTTGAAGACATTTGACCATTTGACCGTTGTCGGTCTGCGCGAGTGGGTGGCGCTCCCGGATTTGGGAGTTGCGGGCCTGCGAGCAAAAATCGACACCGGCGCCAGCACCTCCAGCCTGCATGCCACCGACATCGAGCCGTTCGAACGCGACGGCGAGAAGTGGGTGCGATTCACTGCGCACCTGGGCACGGTGGTGCAGTTGCGCCACCGCCGCTGCGAAGCCCCTCTGGTAACACGCAAAACCATCAAAAGCTCCAACGGCCATGCGCAGGTGCGCTACGTCATCAGCACTACCCTGGCCCTCGGTGATCGGGTCTGGCCGGTCGAGTTCACGCTCGCCTGCCGCAAGTCCATGCGCTATCGCCTGTTGCTCGGTTCCAAAGCCCTGATCGATGGCCAGTTGGTGGTCAATCCGGGCATCAAATATGTACAAGACAAGCCGGTGTTCCCGGTATCTACCTCTTCCACAGGTGTTGCATGAAGATCGCTGTGCTGTCGCGGAACCCGCGTCTGTATTCCACCCGCCGTCTGGTCGAAGCCGGAACCGAGCGCGGGCATGAAATGGTAGTGATCGACACCCTGCGCGCCTACATGAACATCGCCAGCCACAAGCCGCAGATCCACTATCGCGGCAAACCGCTGGAAGGCTTCGATGCGGTGATCCCGCGGATCGGTGCGTCGGTGACGTTTTATGGTTGCGCGGTGTTGCGCCAGTTCGAAATGATGGGGGTATTTCCGCTCAACGAGTCGGTGGCCATCGCCCGTTCGCGGGACAAGCTGCGTTCGCTGCAACTGCTGTCGCGGCGCGGCATCGGTCTGCCGGTGACGGGTTTTGCTCACTCGCCGGATGACATTCCCGATCTGATCGACATGGTCAACGGCGCGCCGCTGGTGATCAAGGTGCTGGAAGGCACCCAGGGCATCGGCGTGGTGCTGTGCGAAACCGCCACGGCAGCAGAATCGGTGATCGAGGCGTTCATGGGCCTGAAGCAGAACATCATGGTTCAGGAGTACATCAAGGAAGCCGGCGGTGCCGATATTCGTTGCTTCGTGGTCGGCGACAAAGTGATCGCGGCGATGAAGCGTCAGGCCAAACCGGGTGAGTTCCGCTCCAATCTGCATCGCGGCGGCAGCGCCAGCCTGATCAAAATCACCCCGGAAGAACGCATGACCGCGTTGCGCGCGGCCAAGGTCATGGGCCTGGCAGTGGCGGGTGTGGATATCCTGCGTTCCAATCACGGGCCGTTGGTGATGGAAGTGAATTCGTCGCCGGGGCTGGAAGGGATCGAGACCACCACCGGCAAGAATGTGGCGGGGATCATCATTGAGCATCTTGAGAAGAATGGCGGGCCGAATATGACTCGCACCAAAGGCAAGGGCTAAAAGCGAGCCCCTCACCCTAGCCCTCTCCCGAAGGGAGAGGGGACTGATTGGGGGATGCTTAAAAGATACGCCGACCTGATCCTGCTGTGCCGAATCCACAATCGCC
>NZ_AKJR01000395.1:0-1602 GCF_000282235.1 Pseudomonas sp. GM24
GGCACCCACTCGGTTCCACAGGCAAAAGCCCGATAATCCGCGTCACCAGTTCATCCTTCCAGCACTGATCCTCACGCAACCCCAGCGACCGGCTCATTGCATCGCCCCGACATCAAACTCCAACGGCTGCGCCGGTTTCTGCCCGATCCCGTACCAATCCAGTTTGCGCGTCAGCACCATGAACACACCGAGCAGGCCGAACAGCAACAATGAGCCCATCAACAACGCGTAATCCTCTGCGCTCAGCAAGCCATAGAGCAGGCCATACAACGCCGCCAGCCCCGCCGAAAAACTCAAGCCGTGACGCACACTGCGTAGCACGTGGCAGACATAAAACCCGATCAACAGCACGCAAGCACTGGCCGACAACAGATACGCCAGAGCGAAACCAATGTGCTCCGACAGCGACAGCAACAACAGATAAAAGAACGCCAGCGCCACACCGACCAGCGCGTATTGCACCGGGTGCACGGCCAGACTCTTGAGCACTTCGAACAGAAAGAAACCGGCGAACGTCAGGACGATGAACAGCAGCGCATATTTGATCGCCCGATCACTCTTCAGGTACTGATCCACCGGGTCGATGAAGCTCACACCGAAACTGCGACCATTGAACGCCTCGCAATCATTGCTGCTCACGCAACGGCTCATGGCGTCTTGCAGGTTGGTGGAGAAAAACGTGGTCTGCCAATCGGCGCTGAAACCCTGATCGTTGATCTCACGTTTGGCCGGCAGGAAATTGCCGATGAAACTTGGATGCGGCCAATTCGCAGTGAGGCTGACGCTGCTGCTCTTGCCCACCGGCAGCACCTGCAACGAACCAGTGCCTTGCAGGCGCAGATCGAAACCGAAGCTCAGTTCCGTGGTTTTGCTGGTGTCGAGCAACGGCAGCGACACTCGTACACCCTCGCCGAGCCAGCCGACCTGGGTGCCCGGCACGAAGTCCAGACGCTGACCGTCAAGTTCCAGTTTCAGCGCATTTTCGATACCGCGAATGTCGCTGATACCTACCGCGAGAAACGGTGCATCGAACTGGTAGTCGCTGAAGTCTTCCTTGATGCCCAACTGTGCAGGCAATGAGAAATGGCCATTGATACGGTTGTCGGCGTGGAACAGCCGCGCTTCATAAATACCCCGCGCACGCAGTTCGGTTTGCACCTGGCCGTCGAGTTCGAAACGCTCCGGCAGGAAGTACAAACGACCACGCTCTTCGCTCGGTTCGTCGTAGCGCTGGTTGGTCTTGTCGTTGGTCTTCCAGTTGTGAATCACTTTGCGATACGGCACCACCATCACCGGCCCGCTCAGTTGCTGGCTGTAGCTGGAGCTGCGGGCGATGTCTTCGAGCACGCCGTCGCGCAGCTGTTGGCGGTCGTCGATGACGCCGTCGATCATCAGCAACGGGATCAGCAACAGCAGGATGAGCACGGCGATGGCGCCGAGCTTTATCGTCAGATTCTTGTTCATGGGACTCTCCCTGTTTGGATGGGCAGAGTCTGCTGGTGCTGTATGAGGGGAATGTGGGGGGAATATGGAGATTGTGTGGAAAGATCAAAAGATCGCAGCCTTCGGCAGCTCCTACAGGTGTACGCAATCCAATGTAGG
>NZ_AKJR01000396.1:0-7730 GCF_000282235.1 Pseudomonas sp. GM24
CCTGTTGAGTGGTGAAAAGCTTAGGAGCGGCGTGGGTCGCTTTTGCTTTTTTGTGGGAGCGAGCTTGCTCCGGGCGGTGTTCCTACGAAGGCGGCCTGACAGCCGACCAATTTCTAACTGAATGCACTCAATCCAACTGTAGGAGTGAGCCTGCTCGCGAAGGCGGCCTGCAATCCGACCCATTTCTGCAGGTTGTACACTCCACCCGCCGCTGCCGAAGCCTCCTTGGTATTTCAGCTTACAACTGGTAGCTGAAACTGATGCTGTACCTGGGCTTGCGATTGAACGTGTCCAGCGCTTCATCCGACATTGCCTTCGCCGCTTCCAGCGCAATGTTGTAGTACTTGGCATCGCCAAACCGCAGCCCGATCGCTGCCGATGACAGGTTGTTGGCCTTTACCGGCAGTTCGTTGAACCAGCTGCGCGAGCGGTCGAGCACCACGTACGGTTGCAAGATGCGCACCCAGTTGCCGTCGCGGTTGAAGCTGTAGTTGACCTCGTACGCTACGCCCCAGCCCTTGTCGCCGGACGCTTGATCGTCGGGATAACCGCGACCGAAATTCTGCCCGCCGAACACCGCGCGTTCGCTGTCTGGCAGGGTGTCGTCGCTCCAGTACAGCGCGGCCGACAGCACGCCTTGCCAGTTGTCGAGGAACTTGTTGCTCTGCACCCCGGACAGGCGTACGCGGAAGAAATCGAGGTCGATGTCGTCGTAGTTGGTATTTGCCCCCAGGCTGTCGAAACCCTGATACACGCCGCCACTCAGAATGCGCAGTTGCCGGGCATCGGCCTTGCGCCAGTCGCCTTCGAAGGCCAGAGCGCGTACGTCGGTGCGGAACTCGGTGCTGAACGGGAAGTTGATGCCGTTGTAGCGAGTCTTGTCGTCGACTGCGTACAGGCGCGAGCCGGCGGTCAGCAATTCGTTGGAGGCGGCAATCAGCGGCAGAGTGAAACCGATGGAGTAGCGGTCGTTTTCTCGATGGGTGCTGAGTCGACCACCGCCGTCGATGAGGACTTCGGTACTGGGATCGGCGCGGTAGCGTGATGCGGACAGCGCCAGTTGCGCGCCTTCGTCATTGAGGAACTGGTTGTAGTCGAGGCGGTAGTAATGTTCGTGATCGTCACCCGGCGGGAACAAACCGCTGAGGCTCAGTTGCTCGCCCATCGAGGTTTGCGAGTTGCTGCTGACACCGAGCAAAGCCTGGGTGCCGTTGCGGTTGTCTTCGGTGGTGCTCAGCGTACTGGTGAAGGGTTTGCGGCTGGCCTGGGCGACCAGGGTTGTCGCGCCGTCGGTGGTGCCCGGTGGTGGCACCTGGGCCTGGATCGTCACGCCGGGAATGCGCGTCATCAGTGTGGTGTAACGCTCGAAGGTCTTGCGGGTCAGCGGCCGTTCGGCCTGGATCTTCGCCGCCAGTTTGTCGAGCAGCGCTTTGACCCGGCCGACATCGCCCTGGATCTGGACATCCCGCACGTAGCCTTCCACCAGCACCACGCGCGCGACGCCATCGTTGAAGTTTTGCTGCGGCAAGAACGCATAGGACAGCAGGTAACCGTCCTGCTGATAGCGTCGAGTGATGTTGCGCGTGGCTTCGATCAGGTCGGCGAGCGTGGCTTGGTGGCCGATCAGGGGCTTATAGATTTCGGCGAGCTCGTTGAGCGGGTAGAGGGTTCCGCCTTCGATCTGCACGGTTTGCAGATTGATCTTGGTATCCATCAACAGCGGTTGCGCAGCGGCGGCACCGGCGTCCGGCACTTGCACGGGCGTGGCGCTCGGGCGATAAGCATCGGCCGGCAGGTTCGGCACAGGCAGGTTGCGGATGGTTTCGTTGCTGTTGAGAAAACTGGGCAGGGTGTCGGCGAGGGCGGCGGAACTGAGACTGAGGAACAGCAGGGATGCCATTACGCGCATAGGACACTCCATGGTCAGATCACAGCGCAGAGCTGTTTTTTTCCTAAGAAAAAAGCGGAAGACTCGTGGGAATCTTCCGCCCTCAACCAAGCGTAGGCGCTGTAGGTGAGGCCGTCGAATCGGCCAGGTGCAATTTAGCGTTTGTTGCCTCCCAAGGCGCCGGTCAGACCGCCGAGTACACCGCCTAGACCGCCACCGGTGGTGCCCCCGCTGGTACCCCCGCTGGTACCGCCGTTGACCAGACCGCCGACGGCAGCGACGGTGCCGCCGACGTTGGTGACCAGACCACCGACCGCGGTGGTGACCGGGTTATTGGTCGCTGCAATGGTGTTGCCGATACTGCTGACCGCACCGCCAACCTGACCGGTGAGACCTGCAACAGGTGAGCCGATACCGGTCGCCGCGCCGACTTGTTGAGTCACGTTGGTAACAGCGCTGGTGACCGGGTTCAGGCCATTGCCCAAGGTGGCGCCGACCGTGGCCAGAGGTGAAGTTGTCGCGGTGATCGGGGTGCCCGATCCGCCCAGCACGGTGTTGAGCGAAGCCACGGTATTGCCCAGGCCGACAGCGGTAACACCACCTGCGCTGACGACGCCATTGGTATTTCCGGCATTCAAGCCTGCGCCAACGTTGACCACCGCACCGCCAACGGTTTGCAGCAAACCGGTGCCGCCGAGGCCACCGCCCAAGCCACCACCCACTCCACCGCCAGTACCCGCGCCGGTGCCGTTGGACACCAGACCGCCGGCCTTGCCCACCGCGGTGCCGGTATTGCTCAATGCGCCGCCGAGTGTGTTGGTCAAGGCATTGCCGTTACCCGCGTCGGTGACCTTGCCGCCCAGGGTGTTCACCGCGCCGCCGACTTGCGCAACCACGCCTTTGAGTGGATCGCCAAGACCTGTGGTCGCGCCGAGTTTGTCCGTGGTGCTTTCGACCATCGCAATCACCGGCACCAGACTACCGCCGAGTTTGTTGGTCAGTTGGCTGGTCGGGCCGCTGGTCAGTGTGGTGTCGAGGGTATTGCCGAGCATGGTGACTTTCTCGCCGACACCATCAAGCAACGGTGCGACTTTGGTCACCACACCGCCGACCACCGGCACGCTGCCGGTTGCCGTTGTCAGTTTGCCGCTGAGATCAGAGACGCCGTTGCCTACATCGGTGACCACGCCGCCGACCGAAGCGACGGTGGTGGTCAGGCCGTTAGGGTCGGTGGCCAGTTTACCGATGCCGTTGCTCACACCATTACCTAACGTAGTGACGACATTGCCGGCGGTGTTGGCCGCACTCTGGACCACGCCACCGACCACAGGAACGGTGCTCAGGGAATCGCCGATCTGGCCGACGCCATCGCCGACACCGGCCACGGTGGTGCCGACATCCTGCACCAGTGTGGTGGTGACCAACGGGGTGGTGGTTGGATTGGTCGGGTTGGTGGGATCGGTCGGATCTGTCGGGTTGGTTGGATTGGTCGGATCGGTGCCACCTGTGCCACCTGTACCACCGGTTCCGCCAGTACCACCCGTGCCACCGGTTCCGCCAGTCCCGGCAGTATCACCGGTGCCACCGGTTCCGCCAGTGCCCGCAGTATCACCGGTGCCTCCCGTACCGCCAGTGCCAGCGGTACCGTCCGCCGCAGAGCTGCCGGAACTGCTTTTATGACCGCCACCACCGCTGCTGCACCCGGTGAGGCCAAGGGAGAGAATCAATGCCAGAGCGATTGCCGATTTGCACCATACGCCTTGAGTTTTCATGATCGTAATTCCTTGCACCTGTCACAACGTTCGTTGACTTCGATGGCTCGCCGATCTGTCGTCGGTGATGCCTTCGACCGTTGTGCTCAATCTCAGTCCAGGGGCGGGTTTCAGGCCATTCTCAAGTTGGTATTAACGCCTTTATATAGAGGGTGAAGTTCAGCGCCTAAGGACTAATACCCACGATATAGCCGCGCAAAAAAAGGCCTTGATAATCAAGGCCCGGGTTTTTTCGGCGAAGGGGGAAAGGCTGGGAAAAACTTAAGTGATATACACACAATTAACGGTGTTCCGAGTGCTCAGGCAATCGGTTGCCACTGCCCGAGCATGTGCTCCAGGTCTTGTGCACCGATCAGCCGCAACTCTCCACTGGAACCCGCCGCGCTCGCCAGCAAGGTCACCTCACTGGGCAGGCGCACCGGTTTGCGAAAATGCACGGCGATTTCGAGGTTGGCCTTGGGCAAATGATCGCCCAGCGCCGCCAGGGTTCGAGCCTTGTTCCACAAACCATGGGCGATGGCTGTTGGGAAGCCAAACAGCTTGGCACTTGCCGCACTCAGGTGAATCGGGTTGTAGTCTCCGGACACTTTGGCGTATTGCCGACCGATATCGGCCGGGGCTTTCCAGCGCGCCACCTCCACCAGCGATTGCGACGGCTCCCAGGTCAGTTCGACCGGCTCGCCCTCAAGCTTGACGCCGCGACAGAGCATCTGGCTTTCCGCTTCCCACAATGGCCCGAGCTGATCATCCAGCGTGGTCAGCAGATCGAACGTCGCACCTTTGGGGTGCGGTTGCAGGTTGTGCACGCGAACGCTGACTTGCGCCCGACCGATCCCGCCCATCGGGCGCAACACGCGAATGCGGTTGCTCAAATGAATCAGCCCCAACAGGGGAAACGGAAACTCTTTGGCAGTGAGCAATTGCATCTGCAGGGCGAAGGCGAGGATGTGCGGATACGTCGGCGGCAGCAGACCGTCATCGACGAATCCACACACCCTGCGATAGGCCGCCAGACGTTTGCCATCGACATCGACCCAACAGCGCAAGCCGCCGTCAGGCAATTGCGTGCCGGTGATTTTCCGTCGTGTCGCCGCCCGTGCGTACAGCCCCGGCAGATTCGGTTCGCGATCCAGCGTATGCCATTCGATGCTCATGCCTAAGCCCCCAGAACACTTTGTCCACAAACCCGCAGCGCCTGCCCGGTGAATGCGCCGGTGCCTGGTTGCGCCAGCCACGCGACCGCTTCGGCGACATCCTGCGGCAAACCGCCCTGGCCCAGTGAACTCATACGCCGGCCAGCCTCGCGCAGGCCGAACGGAATGTGTGCAGTCATCTGCGTTTCGATAAAACCGGGGGCGACGGCGTTGATGCTGATACCGCGTTCCAGCAGCGTCGGCGCCCATGCCTGCGCCAGACCTATCAGCCCGGCCTTGCTCGCGGCGTAGTTGGTTTGCCCACGGTTGCCGGCGATGCCACTGATTGAGGCCAGCAGAATCACCCGCGCATTATCGTGCAGCGTGCCATTGTCGAGTAGCGCCTTGGTCAATACTTGCGGGGCATTGAGGTTGACTGCGAGCACCGCGTCCCAGAATTCCGGGGTCATATTGGCCAAGGTTTTGTCGCGGGTGATGCCGGCGTTGTGCACCAGAATGTCGAGGCCGTCAGGCAGTTGTTCGATCAATTGCGCGGCGGCGTCTTCGGCGCAGATATCGAGGGTAATCGCACGACCGCCGAGGCGCGCGGCGAGGGCTTCCAGATCCGTCTTGGCCGGGGGAACATCGAGCAGGATCACCTCGGCACCATCGCGGGCCAGGGTTTCGGCAATGGACGCACCGATGCCGCGTGCAGCACCGGTGACCAGCGCCTTGCGCCCGGCCAGTGGCCGCGTCCAGTCAGTCACCTGCGTCGCACACGCCGTCAGGCGAATCACCTGCCCGGACACGAACGCGCTTTTCGGCGAGAGGAAAAACCGCAGCGGACCTTCCAGTTGATCTTCAGCGCCTTCGCCGACGTAGATCAATTGCAGCGTGCCGCCGCTGCGCAGCTCCTTGGCCAGCGAACGGGAAAACCCTTCCAGTGCTCGTTGCGCACTCGCGGCAAACGGGTCAGTCAGGCTTTCCGGCGCACGACCGAGAATCACCAGGTGCGCGCTGTGCTCAAGGTTCTTCATCAACGGCTGAAAGAATTCGCGCAGCTGTTTGAGCTGGTCGGTGTGCAGCAGTTCGCTGGCGTCGAACACCACGGCTTTGAGTTTCGGGCCGTGGCCGGGAATCCATTCAGTCGCGGTCGTCGGTTGCTCGCCGTAGCGGTAGATACTCTCGGTCAAACGGTTGGCGAAAGCGCTGACGCGTTCGGCCAGCGGCCCGCCGCCGATCAGCAGCGCACCTTCCACCGGCCGCAGGCGCCCGGCCTGCCAGCGTTCCAGTCGCACCGGCGACGGCAGACCCAGCGCCCCGACCAGACGATGGCCGATGGACGAGTTGGCGAAGTCGATATAGCGGTCAGACATGGAACGCTCTCCAGAAGTTGGGGTTCAAAGTGTGGACTGTCGATGGCAATCAATCGTTCGATCCACGCAATAAGGCCTACGCTAGACACTGAGGTTTAGCAGGTCTTGCAGAGGAACGCGGTACTTGTGGGAGCGAGCCTGCTCGCGAAAGCGATATGTCAGCCACTGAAGATGCTGAATGTGCCGGCGTTTTCGCGAGCAGGCTCGCTCCCACAGGGGACTGCATCAAATTCGATCAATTTGAAAAGGAGTTATTCATGAGTCAGCTGCGCCGCGTCGCGATCATCGGCGGTAACCGTATCCCTTTCGCCCGCTCCAACGGGCCGTACGCCACCGCGAGTAATCAGGCGATGCTCACCGCCGCCCTTGAAGGCCTGATCGAACGCTACAACCTGCACGGTCAGCGCATCGGCGAAGTGGTGGCGGGCGCGGTGCTGAAATTGTCACGAGATATGAGCCTGACCCGCGAATGCGTGCTTGGCTCGCGCCTGTCCCCGGCCACGCCGGCCTACGACATTCAGCAAGCCTGCGGCACCGGTCTGGAAGCGGCGATCCTGGTGGCAAACAAGATCGCCCTCGGCCAGATCGAGAGCGGTATTGCTGGCGGCGTCGACACCACCTCGGACGCGCCGATCGGTGTCAGCGAAGGCCTGCGCAAAATTCTCCTGCAAGCCAATCGCGCCAAAACTACCGGCGACAAACTGAAAACCTTTCTGCAATTGCGACCGAAACATCTGATTCCGGATTTCCCACGCAACGGCGAGCCACGCACTGGCCTGTCGATGGGCGAGCACTGTGAATTGATGGCGCAGACCTGGCAGATCCCGCGTGAAGAGCAGGATCAACTGACCCTCGAAAGCCACCACAAACTCGCCGCGTCCTACAGCGAAGGCTGGCACAACGACCTGATGACGCCGTTCCTTGGTCTGACTCGCGATAACAATTTGCGCCCGGACCTGACCCTGGAAAAACTCTCGACGCTGAAACCGGCGTTCGAGAAAAGCGCTAAAGGCACGTTGACGGCGGGTAACTCCACGCCGCTCACAGATGGCGCGTCCGTGGTGCTGCTCGGCAGTGAGGAATGGGCGAAGGCGCGTGGCCTGCCGATCCTCGCTTATCTGCGCGATGGCGAAGCAGCGGCAGTGGATTTCGTCAACGGTGCCGAAGGGCTGCTGATGGCGCCGGTGTATGCGGTGCCGCGGTTGCTGGCGCGCAATGGTCTGACCCTGCAGGACTTCGACTACTACGAAATTCATGAAGCGTTTGCGGCTCAGGTGCTGTGCACGCTGAAGGCCTGGGAAGATCCGGAATACTGCAAAACCCGGCTGGGCCTTGACGCGCCGCTGGGCTCGATCGATCGCAGCCGACTCAATGTGAAGGGCAGTTCGCTGGCGGCCGGGCATCCGTTTGCCGCGACCGGTGGGCGCATCGTCGCGAACCTGGCGAAGTTGCTGGACGCGGCGGGGAAGGGCCGGGGCCTGATCTCGATTTGCGCGGCGGGCGGGCAAGGCGTCACCGCCATCATCGAACGCTAACGCTTGAAGAGCCCCTCACCCTAGCC
>NZ_AKJR01000397.1:0-3105 GCF_000282235.1 Pseudomonas sp. GM24
GCAGGTCGGCGTTGGCGCCTTCGACAGTGAAGGTAATGTGGCTAGCGTTTGCATCCAGCATGCTCGACTCCATCCATTGGAAAAGCTGTGCCGATGTTGCAACAACTGAAACAGCCGATCAAGCGTCCAAACGCGCCATAATCAGCGATCAGACTCAGCTCACGATTCAGCCATCGAGGGACGGACGAGCCATGGATTCGCTGATCAACGCCGCCGGCCGCGCGCTGTCTGCTGGTGACCCGCTAGGCGCGGTGAACTACGTCGCTCTGCGTGAGGACCCGCCGGCGCTGGCGCTGCGCGCTGCGCGCAATTGCCATGGCTCAGCTCGGTGATCTGTCCCGCGCCAAGGCGTTGTTGCAAAGGGCGATAAAGGCGTTCGGCAGCAATGAGCCGCTGTCACGGGCGCGTTGTGTGGTCGCCGAGGCCGAGGCCGAGGTGGCGCTGGCAGCGCGGATCGCTTTTATTACGGTGGCGGCGACAGTGGACGGGTGAGAGCGGTGCGTCGGCCTCAATGATCAAGGCATCTTTGCTGGCCCCTTCGCGAGCAGGCTCGCTCCCACAGTGATTGCGGGTGAACACAAGCTTTGTGAGTTACCCAAAACCCTCTGGGAGCGAGCCTGCTCGCGAAAGCGCAGTGTCAGGCACCGCTGTTTCGTCGACGTTCAATACCCTCCGGGCCGCCGATGTCCAGCAGCCTTCTTTCCACCAAGACATTCTCCAGGGCCTGACGCTCGACTGGCGCCATTTGGTGCTCACGTTTTTTCAACTCCAGCAGAATCGGGTTGGACCAGGTGCGGTAGGTCTGTTCGATGGTGCGACGCGACGTCATCAGTCTCTCCTTGATCAAGAGCCCGGTGTTGCGGGCAGGGGCTCAATCCGATGAGGTATTAACGTTAGTCGACAAAGCAGGAAGTCGCGAATGCACCGTCATCCCCAGTAGGAGTGAGCCTGCTCGCGATAGCGGTGTGACAGTCAATATAAAAGTCAAATGACACACCGCTATCGTGTGCAGGCTCACTCCAACAAAGGGATTTGTGCCGTTGCGAACATTTATGCTCGGCACGATCAGAGGCCGCCGCGGTCGTACTCTTCACATGGGCGTATCACTTGTGGAGATCCAATGAGCCAGGAAGTCCTGACCACCGAAACCAACCGCCGCCAGTTGCAGCAGATCATCGCCGGGCTGTCCGACGGGGTGATTTTGCTGGAGCTGGATCAGAGCATTCTCTGGGCCAACGAAGCAGCGCTGGCCATGCACGGTGTCAAGCGGATCACCGATCTGGGCCACAATGCCGACGAATACGCTAAGAAGTTCAACCTGCGCTATCGCAATAATCATTCGATCACCGCCGAAAACTACCCGATCAGCCGGGTGGCGCGCTGTGAGAGTTTCAATGACGTGCTGATTGAGGTGTCGCCGACCGACGACCCGGAACGTATCTGGGTGCACAGCGTGCGCAGCATGATTCTCACGGACCGCGAAGGGCAGCCCGAGTCGCTGGTGCTGATCATGAGCGACGTCACCGATTGGGCCAACGCCGAGCAGCGCTTCGAAAGGACGTTCAACGCCAACCCGGCGCCGGCGGTGATCTGTCGGCTCAGTGATTTGCGTTACATCAAGGTCAATCCGGGGTTTCTGGAAATGACCGGGTACACCCGTGAACAGGTGATTGGCACTTCCTCTTATGAAATCGACATTTTCGAGCAGGCCGAACACCGGGATCTGGCGATTCAGCGCCTGCGCGACGTTGCGACCATCCCGCAGATGCAGGCTGAACTGCGCCTGCCTGACGGCGGCAGCAAGCAAGTGATCGTCGCCGGGCAGCCGCTGACGCTCAACGATGAGGATTGCATGTTGTTTTCCTTCGTCGACATGGAGATGCGGCACAAGGCCGAGGTGGCGTTGCGTCAGAGTGAGGAACGTTTTGCCAAGGCGTTTCGCCTGACACCGGTGCCGATCCTGATTTGCAGTGCCGACGAGCAGCAGGTGATCGACGTCAATCAGGCGTTCCTTGAGGCCTTGGCCTTCGACAGCGAGGACGTGCTCGGTAAAACCGTGACGCAGTTGGATTTCATCGATGACAGTGGTGCACGCACGCAGTTGCTGGCGGCGCTGGCGAAAAACGGTCGGGTGGATCGGGTCGATGTGCGGGTGCGCAGGAAGGATGCGGACCTGCTCGAATGTGCGCTATCCGCCGATACCGTGAATATTCAGGACACGCCGTGTTATTTGCTGGTGCTGATGGACATCACCGAGCGCAAGCGCACCGAGCTTGAGTTGGTGGCGGCGATTGAGGAGGTGATGAAGGACGCTTCCTGGTTCAGCCGTACGTTGATCGAGAAACTGGCCAATGTGAAGAAGGTCAACTCGCCGCAACTGCCCAGCGTTTCGTTCACTGATCTGACGGCGCGTGAGCGTGATGTGCTGGGGTTGATCTGTGAAGGGCTGGCGGACAAGGAGATCGCGGCGCGGCTGAAACTCGCTCCGAATACGGTGCGAAATCATGTGGCGACGGTGTATTCCAAGCTTGATGTGCACAGCCGCAGTGAGGCGATTGTCTGGGCGCGGGAGCGTGGGCTGTTTGCCGGCGAATCGAGCGCCAAGGGTCAACGATAGGGTGCAAATGCACTAGTTGGCCTGGTGCAAATTGAGGTGTTGGCGGGTGAGGTCTGTTCTTAGTCTGGTGGGGTGCGATACGAGGTTTTTTGGCTCGGGATCGCGGCCCTTCGCAGTCGTTATAGGAACAGTCTGATGATGAATCTTGCGCAGTTGCGCACGCAGCTTGAACGCAGTTTTTCGCCGCTGGCGTGTGAGTGTCTGGTGGACGGCGATCATTCGCTGACGGTGAAGCTTTATCACCCGGTGTCGGGGCAGGTGGATCTGGTGATCAGTGGGCTGAAACTTAATGCGCTGCGGACGCCTGAGTCGGTTGATGCCTTGATTGAAGAATTGCGGTATGAGCTTGAGAGTAATTCTTTGCGTTCGTTTCGGGATCCGGATTTGGCTTAGCGCCGCCCTTTGGTTCTTGGCGGCCTTTGGGCCGACCATGCTGTTGGGGGGTGGGGGTAGATCCGTTGCTGCGGGTGTTGCCGCTGGCGGTTTCG
>NZ_AKJR01000398.1:0-1088 GCF_000282235.1 Pseudomonas sp. GM24
GCGGCAGCTCCTACATTGGAATTCTCGCCACTGGTCAGGAGAAGTGGCACTTTGCCGGTCGGCAGGTAAAGTGACAAAACCTGAAGGACTCAGGTGCTTCACCTTTCCGCTTCCGTCGTCGTAGTCGGTCCTCAAGCTGGGAGCCAGGTTGTCATCGGAAGACACCAACGATCACCGGAGGACCTCCTCAATGATCTCTCGTCTCGCAACACCCGACTGGGACGCCAAGGCGTATCAGCAGTTTTCCCGTCTCAGGCAACGACCGGTCAATGAATTGCTCGACCGTGTCGACTTGCAAAACCCGCAACGTATTTACGATCTGGGCTGCGGCACCGGCATTGCCACGCAGTTGCTGGCCGAACGCTGGCCGCGCGCGCAGTTGCAGGGTGTCGACAGCTCCACGCAGATGCTCGATGAAGCGCGCTGTCTGCCGATCCGGGCGCAGTGGAAGTGTTGCGATCTGCTCGACTGGCGGCCGGAGCAGCCAGCGGATCTGCTGCTCGCTGCCGCCGTACTGCACTTTATCGGGGGCCATGAAACGCTGCTGCCGCACCTGCTCGGTTATCTGAATCCCGGCGGTTGTCTGGCGGCGCACATGCCGGACTGGCGCGATGCGCTGTGGTATCGGCTGATGCTCGACACCCTCGAAGACGGCGGCCCCGGCGGCACGCCAATAGGCACACCAGAACTGCGTCAGCGCATGGCCGCACGGCCGTTGTTGGCACTGGAGGATTACTACCGTTTGCTCGCGCCGCTGACCTCGTCGCTGGATATCTGGGAGACCGAGCAGTTGCAGGTAGTCGACGGTAAATCGCCGGTGTATGACTGGGTGAAGGTCTCGGCGCTGCGGCCGGTGATGCAGGCGCTGAATTCAGCGGAACAGACGCGGTTTATTTATCACTACCTGATGCGGGTGCATGAGCATTATCCGCAGGAAGCGGACGGGCATACGTTGTTTGCGTTCAAGCGGATATTTATTGTTGCCACGGTTTGATTGGTCGCGGCCACTATTGCTATCGCTGGCAAGCCAGCTCCCACAGGGATTTTCAGCGAACACAGATTTTGTGCACACCTGAAAAACCTGTGGG
>NZ_AKJR01000399.1:0-984 GCF_000282235.1 Pseudomonas sp. GM24
GCACTTCCACTACGACCCGGTCGGACGCCTGCTCGAAGAGCGCGGTTTCGATGGGCGCAGCACGCGTTATCAGTACGACCCGCTCACCGGTCGCCTCGCCCAATCGATCAATGGCCAACGCGTCATCTCTTTGAGCTTCGACCCGATGGGCCGTTTGACTGAACGTCGTGCAACCTTGGGCGATCAGTCGCAAAGCGAGACCTTTGCCTACGATGGCAACGGCAATCTGGTGCTGGCCGACAACGCCGACAGCCGCCTGCAATGGTTCCACGACCCGGCCGGTAATCTGCTGCGCGAACACCAGCATTATCTCGGCCTGGAAAAACCCACCGTCGCGATCTGGCAGCACGAGTACGACGTGCTCAACCAACGAGTCGCCAGCGTGCGCCCCGACGGCCACCGCGTCAGCTGGCTGACTTACGGCAGCGGTCACCTGCTCGGCCTGCGCCTGGACGAGCACGAACTGATCGGCTACGAACGCGACGATCTGCACCGCGAAGTCGCCCGCCATCAAGGCAACCACCTGCTGCAAACCCAGAGCTGGGACCCGGCCGGTCGTTTGCAGGAACAGTTGCTGGGACGCAGCGACGACAAATCTACGCTGCTCAAACGCGAGTACAGCTACGACGCCGCCGGCCAACTGACCGACATCAACGACAGCCGCCGCGGCCCACTTGCCTATCGCTATGATCCGGTCGGCCGACTGCTCAGCGCCACCACACGTCAAGGCGTGGAAGCCTTCGCCTTCGACCCGGCCGGCAACCTGCTCGACGACAAGGCGACAGAAATTCGCCGCCCACTGGACCTGACCCCACCACGCAGCAAGCTGGTCGACAACCTGCTGCGCGAATACGCCGGCACCCACTACGACTACGACGACCGCGGCAACCAGATCCAGCGCTGGCACAACGGCCAACGCAGCGACCTGCGTTGGGATCTGTTTGATCGACTGGTGCATTTCGAAGACCCGCGCCTCAGCGTGGA